>NZ_JBKYMO010000034.1:0-23063 GCF_047302915.1 Massilia sp. CT11-108
AACCCTACCCCCCCCAACCCCACCACCCCGCCGGCCCTCCCCGGGGCGGTGTTTTGCCCATTCTTTTTCTCACCCCCCGGCGGGCGGGGGGGCCGGCCCCCCCCCCCCCCCCAAGACCGTGCATTGCTCCCTCCTGGCTCTCGGGAGTTTGATCGCTCTGCTCACGCGGAGCGATTTTTTTCAATGTGCGAACGACGCATCAGTGTTTTTGATAGAGGGAATCATGCAACACATGTCCGTATTCAAGCGGCGGTTTGCCACGTTCTGGCAAATCGCCTTCGTTCTTGTCCTGTCGCTGGGGACGCCGTGGGCCTGCGCGGCGCCGAGTCTCGGTCTCGGCGTCCAGCTCGTTTCTGCAACCCCGAGCGCAAACAGTATCCCGCTCGTGAGTGACGGCAATGCCGCCCCGCTGTACGTGGACAAGGCGGACCACTGGGGCGTCATGCGTGCGGCAACCGACCTGCAAGGCGACATCGACAAGGTCACGGGCGCGAAGCCGGCGCTGTCGACCGCGACCGCCAATACACGCACCGCCGTCATCATCGGGACGCTGGGCCACAGCACGCTCGTCGATGCATTGGTCAGTGCCGGCAAACTCGACGTGAAAGCGATACGCGGCAAATGGGAATCCTTCGTGATTGCCAACGTCGCCAATCCGATGCCCGGCGTCGAGCGTGCGCTCGTCATTGCCGGCAGCGACAAACGGGGCACGATCTACGGCATTTACGAGATCTCGGAACAAATCGGTGTGTCACCGTGGTACTGGTGGGCCGACGTCCCCGTGAAGAAGGCCAGCGCGCTGTTCGTACGTGCGGGCGCCTGGGTCCAGGGTCCGCCGGCCGTGAAATACCGCGGCATCTTCATCAATGACGAGGAGCCGGCGCTGGGCAAGTGGTCGCGCGAAAAATTCGGCGGCGGGAATTCGAAGATGTACACGCACATGTTCGAGCTGCTGCTGCGCCTGCGCGCCAATTACCTGTGGCCCGCGATGTGGACGAATGCCTTCAACGAGGACGATCCGGACAATCCCCGGCTTGCCGACGCCTACGGCATTGTGATGGGCACGAGCCACCACGAACCGATGGTGCGCTCCCACCACGAATGGCTCGCGCACCGCCGCGACTATGGCAATGGCGAATGGAACTATGCGACGAACGAAGACGGCCTCAAACGCTTCTTCCGCGACGGCATCCGGCGCAACAAGGCCTACGAAAGCATCGTGACCATGGGCATGCGCGGCGATGGCGATACGGCGATGCCGGATGCGGGCGGTCTCGAGGCCAACAAGAAGCTCATCGAGAAAATCATCCACGACCAGCAGCAGATCCTCACCGAAGAGATGGGCGTCGACCAGCGGCAAGTGCCGCAGCTGTGGGCGTTGTTCACCGAGGTCCAGAAGTATTACGACGCGGGGCTCAAGGTCCCCGACAACGTCACCCTCCTGTTCACGGACGACAACGTCGGCAACCTGCGCCGCCTGCCGACGCCGGCGGAGTGCAAGCGCAGCGGCGGTTCGGGCATCTACTTCCACATGGACATGAATGGCGGCCCGTTCTCGTACAAGTGGCTCAACAGCAATCCGCTGCCCAAGATCTGGGAGCAAATGAATCTCGCCCACGAATACGGTGCGAACCAGATCTGGATCGCCAATGTCGGCGACCTCAAGCCGCTGGAAGTGCCGATCGAGTTCTTCCTCCGCCTTGCATGGAGCCCCAAAGGCATGGGCAAGGACGACATCGCCGGGTGGACGCAACGCTGGGCCGAACGCGAATTCGGCGCGCAGCACGCCGCGGAAATCGCCGACCTCGTCGCGAAGTACGCGAAATACAATGCCTGGCGCAAGCCGGAACTGGTGCGGCCCGATACGTTCAGCCTGGTCAATTACCGCGAGGCCGAACGGGTTTCCGAAGCCTGGAACGCGCTGGCGAAACGCGCCACGCTGCTGAAAACCTCGATTCCCGCGGACCAGCAGGACGCGTATTACGAACTGGTGCTGCACCCTATCCTCGCGCTCTCGAATTTCATCGATCTCGAGATCGCGGCAGGCCGCAACCATCTGTACGCCAAACAAGGACGCTACGCCGCGAACGCGCAGGCCGAGCGCGTCCGCGCCCTGTTCAAGCGCGACCAGGACCTGTCCGATTTTTATAACACGCAGGTGGCGGGCGGCAAATGGAATCACATGATGGACCAGACCCACATCGGCTACCGCGACTGGCGTTCTCCACCCGAAAACGTCATGCCGGCGACCTCCTCCGTCCCTGCCGGCGCCGCGGGCGAATTCGGCGTCGCCATCGACGGTTCGGACCAGGCCTGGCCGGGCGGCGAAAACACGCCAACCCTTCCGTATTTCGATTCCATCAACAAGCAGCGCTCGTACATCGACGTGTTCTCGAAAGACGGGCGCCCGCCCCGCTTCACCGCCCTCGCCGACAAACCATGGGTCAAGCTGTCGCAGGCGCCCGCGCCCGACGGGAGCAACGACCAGCGCATCTGGGTCGATATCGACTGGAGCCGCGTTCCGGTCGGGTCGGCACAACTGGGGCAAATCACGGTCAGCGAAGGCAACCAGCGCGTCGTCGTGCGGTCTTACGCGACCATCGCCGTCGGCGACGAGACCAAGGCCGCGGCCGGCGCGTTCGGCGGCCAGACGGGCCCCATCGCGTTCGACGCCCAGGATGCCGTGCGCAACATCCCCGGCAAATATGCCCGCTGGGAATGGTTGCCCGACTATGGACGGGGCCCGGGCGCGATGACTGTGTTCCCGGTCACGGCGCGTAGCGCACCGTTTGCCGACTCGCCGCGTCTCGAATACCCGGTCTATTTTGCGTCGGCAGGCACCTGGCAGGTCGATCTGGTGACGGCGCCCACGCTGGACAATTATCCGGGACGCGAGCTGGCCGTCGCCGTCGCCCTCGACGACGCCACGCCGCAGGTCGTTCGGGTATTTCCGCCGGCAACGCGAGCCGACCAGACGTTCCTTGGAAAATATCACTTCAAGAATACGTCCGAGAATGCACGTACCATGCGCTTCACGGTGAAGGTGCACGGTCCCGGCAAGTACGACCTGAAGATCATCATGGTCGACCCGACGATCGTCGTGCAGAAAATCGTCCTGTCCGATAGTCCGCTGCCCGACAGTTATTTCGGGCCGCCGTCGACCCCGCGCAATCCGCCTGCCCACTGAGCGATTCATCACCCACCGATGAGGACCTGACATGAACCTGCGTTGCATTGCCGTCGCCGTTGCCGTTTGCTGGGGGGCTTGCCTCCCGGCGTTCGCCGAGAATCCGATTATCCAGACCAATTTCACGGCGGACCCTGCACCGCTGGTGCACGGGGACACGGTGTATCTCTACACCTCGCACGACGAAGACGATGCGCAAGGGTTCAAGATGCGCGACTGGAAGCTGTACACGTCGAAAGACATGGTCAACTGGACCGATCGCGGGACGGTCGCCGATCTCTCGATCTTCGCCTGGGCCAACCAGGACAACGATGCCTGGGCGCCGCAAGTCGTCGAACGCAACGGCAAGTTCTACCTGTACGCGCCGGTCACGGTCAGCGGCTCGCCCCGGAACGTGATCGGCGTGGCCGTCGCCGACAGCCCGCTCGGTCCGTTCAAGGACCCGTTGGGGCGTCCGCTGATCGATCGCGGTGAAGGCTATTTCGATCCGACCGTCCTGATCGACGACGATGGGCAAGCCTACCTGTACTGGGGAAATCCGAACCTCTGGTACGTCAGGCTCGACAAGGACATGATCTCCTATTCGGGCAAGATCGAACGGATCGATGCGAAGCCCAAGAACTACCAGGAAGGCCCGTGGGTCTACAAACGGAACGGCAAGTACTACCTGGCCTATGCATCCACGTGCTGTTCGGAAGGCATCGGCTACGCGATGAGCGACACGCCGACCGGACCATGGGAATACAAGGGCCAGATCATGGACCCGACCACCGAATCGACGGGCAACCATCCCGGCATCGTCGATTTCAAGGGCAAGTCCTACGTCTTCGGCTTCAGCTACCGGCTGAATTTCGCGGACACGCCGTTGCACCGGGAGCGGCGCTCCGTCTCGGTCACCGATTTCAGCTATCGGCCGGACGGCACGATTCCGACGCAACCATTCTGGAACGCGACGGGCGTGAAACAGGTCCAGCCCCTGTCTCCGTATGAGCGGGTCGAAGCCGAGACCATCGCATGGGAATCCCGCGTGAAGCGGGACTGGGATCGTCCTTTCGACTGGGTGGCCGGGGTCAAGACCGCGAAGGATTCGCGTGGCGGGATGGTCGTGTATCCGGTCGGCCCGCGTGCTTACGTGAAAGTGGCCGGGGTCGATTTCGGCGCGCGCGGGCCGCGCACGTTCAAGGCGAGCGTGGCCAGCGCCCGCCCGGGTGGCCACATCGACGTCCGGGCCGGATCGCCGCAGGGCACGCTGGTCGCAAGCGTGGACGTGCCGGCCACCGGCGGCGCGGACGCATGGAAGGAACTGGCCGTACCGGCATCCGGCGTCACCGGCGTACAGGACCTGTACTTCGTCTTCAATGCCAACGGACGCCACATCGTCTTCAACGTCGATTACTGGCAATTCGACTAGATGCACAATGCCCGGGCAACATTGCATTGCCCGGGCACCTGCTACGCTTACTTGCCCGGATAATACGGGCTTTCCTGCGGACCGAGATAACTCTGCCGCATCCCGCCCGCGTCGAGTACCAGCCTTTCCAGCACAAGTCCCGGATCGAGCGCCCAGAACTTCACGGTATGCCGTCCGGGGGACGTGATGCGGTGCGTGGTCACGAAGTCCACGGCGTTGTTCGAGACCGCGCGGCTCCAGAACCCCTCGGACTGGTCGGCATGCACGTTGACCTCTTGCGGCGCTTCGTCATCGATCGATACCGCGTAACGGAAGCCACTTCCGGGCTGGAACTTCAGCGTCGGTCCGAGGACCGCATGCAGTTTCACGTCGCCGGCCGAGAACACGTTCACGGTGTAATCCAGATGCATGCCATCCTTGACGGCGAGTGCCGGTGCGGCGCCGGGCGTCGTGGTCATGCCGGACAGCGTGCGCCCATAGCCGGGAATCTTCAGCCACTGCCGTCCCGGCGGCGCGTAGGAGGCCGTATAGTGTTCGGCTTCGATGGCGACGACGCCCTGGCTCTCGACGTGGCCCTGCGCCGAGGCTGGCGTCAGGTCCGCGGGCTTGTGCACGGGCACCCTGACCAGGACTTCGGCGGTGTCGGGTCCCTTGATCGTCAACGTCGCCTGCGTGGTACCGGTGGGAACCGCATTCCAGTCGACGTCCACCATGATGCGCTGGTCCTTCGCGACCCGTCCGCCCGTGTGGCTGAGACGTAGCCACGGATGGCTCGCCGTGATCGTGTAGTCGAACGGCGCGCTACTGCGGTTGAACACCTCGACGTAGCGCGGCTGCTTCTCGAACACGCTGAGCGCCGGCAGCACCAGCGGCTTGGGCGGGAAGACGGGCCATGCCGTCGGCTCGCCCTGGATCGCCACGCCCATGTGGTCCGACCTGTGGATCCCGTTCGGTGCCGCCAGCTGGCCCGGCTCGGGCACGCGCAGTTCCGACACGGCCGGCATCACGTCGCGGTAGGGCTGGTCCCAGGTCGTGTAGCCGAAGTGGGTCTGCGACATCATGTGGTTCCACTTGCCGCCGCTAATGCCCTGCTGGTACTGCTTGACGAGATCGGCGTCGCGCTGGAACAGCCGGCGCACCCGCGCGGCCATGTCGTTGGTGGTCACCCTGCCCTGGCGCGCGTACAGGCGGTTCCTGCCGGCCGAGACGAGCATGTCGACGGCATTGGCGGAGGCGAGGACCGGATACTCGACGAGCTGGAAATAGGCGTCGCGCATGGTCTTCGGCAGCGACTGCCCGACGCGTTTCGCCTCGTCCGCCAGCTGGTTGTAGTCCGCCACGACGCGCTCCGCCTCGTCGTAGGCGGTCAGGCTGTACGTGTCGGGATCGATCTGCTCCGGATGGCGGCGCGCGTTGTAGCGCGTGTAGCGTTCGACGATGGACGCGATCTCGTTCGCGTGCGCCGCGCCGAATTCACGCGCAGCCCATTCGCGCAGGAATTCGGGCAATCGCTCGGCCGGCCATGCCTGCGGGTTCCAGCCGTAGGCGAGGAAAAACTCGGTCGGGATTTCCATCGGCTTCAGGTCGCCCACGTTGACGATCCACAGCCGGTTCGCGCCATACTCGTTGGCCAGGTTCATCTGCTCCCACACCTTCGGGATCTGCGTGACGTTCAGCCACTTGTAGGAGCGGGGCACGCCGACATAGTCGAAGTGATAGTAGATGCCGGCACCGCCGCTGCGCTTGCGCTCCTCGTTCGTCGGCAGGCGCCGGATATTGCCCCAGTTGTCGTCGCACCAGAGCAGCAGCATGTCGTCGGGAACGCGCATGCCCTTCTCGTAGTAGTCCTGCACTTCCTTGTACAGCGCCCACAGCTGCGGCACCTGTTCCGGCGGCTTGCCCAGTTCCTTGCGGATGATGGCGCGCTGGTCGCGGACGATGTTCTGCAGCAGTTCGACGTTGGCGTCCTGCGACATCGGCTCGTCGCCGTCGCCGCGCATGGCCATCGTGATCACCTTGTCGTAGTTGCCGGCATTGCGCAGGCCCTGCGCCCAGAATTCGCGCAGCACCTCGCCGTTGCGGTGATAGTCCCACGGACCCTTGCCGTAGCGGTGCCATTCCTTCTGCGCCCGCATCATGGGCTCGTGGTGCGACGTGCCCATGACGATACCCATCCGGTCGGCCAGTGGCCAGTTTTCCTTGTCGTCGTCGAAGAACGACGAATTCCACATGGCCGGCCACAGATAGTTGGCACGCATCCTCAGCATCAGTTCGAACAGCTTTTCGTAGAACTTGTGATTGAAGCCGCCGAACCGTTCCTTCGCCCAGTTCGACAGGGCGGGCGCCTCGTCGTTCAGGAAGATGCCGCGATACTGGACCGCCGGCTTTTCCGCGATGCGCGTTCCCGCCGGGACGGTGAGCGCCTTGTGATGGACCACCGGAACGTCCGCCCACCAATACCAGGGCGACACGCCGATCTGCTCGGAGACGGTATAGGTGCCGAATATCGTGCCGCGCTTGTCGCTGCCCACGACGACCAGCGCGCGCTGCACGCCGGGCATGGGGTTGTCGACGGCCTGGATGACGAAGCCTTCCCACTGCCCCGCGAGTTCGCGGACGTCGAGCTTGCCTTGCTGCGCCAGGCGGTCGATCAGCGGATTCTTGCCGAGCGTCCCGATGATGATCACGTCGCGCGCGGTGCCCGGATCGCCCTCGATCCACTGCGGCGTCTTGCCGGTGACGCTGCCGATGTCGCGCTGCAGGTCGCGCGCCGCGCGCACCACGCCGGGGAAATCGTCCTTGCCGACCAGGATGGGCGCCACGCGCCCGCTCCCGGCGAGCACGACGCCTGCGCCGGCCTTCTCGTCGAGATCGACGAAATGTTTGATACCGAGTGCCTGCGCCTGCGGCGGGGCCGTTCCCAGGACGGCCGCGATGGCGACGGCAAGCGCGCTCGCGACCCGCCTGTTCAACTTGTGCTTCATGTTTCCTGACTCCTTTGTTAACAAGAGGCGGGCACCACGAGGGAACGTGGTGCCCGCCCATGGACCGCTCACGCGATCCGGCCAGCCTTAGAACGACGTGCGCGCGGACAGCGTATAGCTGCGGCCGGGCTTGTACTGGTCATAGATGGCGTTCGGGAACTGGACATAACTCTGGCTGACAGCGTTATTCAGGTTCCAGGCACTCAACGTCACGTCCAGGTTGTTCTTCATGTCGAACAGTTGTTTCAGGTTGGCACCCAGCGACAGATCGATCGACTGGCGGCCGGACTGGTACGCATATGCCGTCGCGCCATCCGGTGGGCTGATACCCGTGTTCGTCTGCGTGACCATCGAGGATTGATATTGGCGCGAGACGCGGACGTTGAAGCCCCTGCCCTCGTAATAGAGGGTCAGGTTGTTCGTGCGCTCGGGGACGCCTGCCACGGGCGGTGCCCCGGCCGTGGAGTCCTTTTGGTGAACGAACGTCATATTGCCCGTGAAGCCGAAGCCCTTGATCGGCAGCATGTCGAGGGGCTGCTGCCAGGTCAGCTCCAGGCCCCGTACCTTCAGCTTGGTGGCAATGTTCACCGGCTCGGACACCGTGACGATATGGTTGTCCGGACCGCCGTCGTTGTCCACCACCGTCTGCTGCGTCGTCGTCAGGGCGACCGCGTAGCCGTACTTCTGCTGGTACTGCGACAGCGACATCACGTTGCTCATCGTAACCGGACGATCGATCAGGTCCTTGGCAAAGCCTGCCACCGCGACATAGGCTTCCTTCGTGTAGTACCACTCGAGACCGACGTCCAGGTTGTTTGACTTGAACGGCTTCAGGTTCGGATTCGTCACCGTGATCTTGGCCAGGCTGATGTCCGACGTATCGTAGCGGGTCTGCTTCAGCGAATTCGGATCGGGCCGGGTCATCGACCGCGACGCCGCGATGCGCAGGAGCAGGTCGTTGCGCAGGTTGTACACGAGGGCGCCGGCCGGCAGGACGTTGTTGTAGTACCTCGTCTCGTACTCGAACGCGATCTTGTTCGGATACAGGCCGCCGTTCGCCAGCGTCGCATTCCGTGGATCCGTCACGACGTTCGATGCGCCGATCGTCTGTCTCGTCCGCACATAGCGCACGCCGGCGTCGTAGCGCAGGGTATGGCCGAACAGATTCACGCGACCATCGAACTGCACATAGGCCGCCCCCACGGTCTCGCGGAGATAGCCCCCGACATTGCTGGCGGTGCTGCCGGCGGCTGCGCTGTTGACGACCTGGTTCGCCATGTTCTCGAAGTACTGGTAATTCGTGTCCCTGGCGAACTTCGCCCAGTCCAGCGTGACGAAGCCGTGGTTGGTCGCTCTCAGATAATTGGCCACGGCGGCATTCGGCACGACCGAACCCTGGTAAGCCAGCGGCTGCGCACCATTGGCCGACGACCCCGTGCCATAGCCGGGATAGGCCGTGGCCGCAACGGGGCCGGGTGCGACGCGTCCATCGCACGTGCCCTGCATCCCCGTATTCGGCGGCAGGAACGTGGCGTTCATGTTGTTCCCGCACGTGAGGTTCTGCCAGCCGTTCGCCGGCTGCTGGTCGTAGCTGAACGACCGGCGCGCAATGTCGTCGTAGCTGACGCCGGTCTTGACGGTAAAGTCGCTGTCGCCCCAGGCGACGTTGAACCTCGAACCGCGCGTGGTGTTATACCGCTGGTACAGGTTCAGGCGCAGGCCGGACGTGCTGTTGCCGGCCTGGTACCAGCCGAAACCGGCATTCGGGTCGTTGACGTCGATATTGCCCGTGTAGGTCGGCGGCTGGTCCGGCGTCGTGTTGTCGTAGCTGATGACCGATGGCGCGGACTGCGTCGCCACCAGCACGCCCGGCGTGATCCGGTAGAAGGAACTGCGCGTGTAGTTGATGTTGCCGTCGATCGTCAGCTTGTCGGTGGGACGCCATTCGAAACCCGGGTTGGCGCTCTGGAAGTGCGTGTTTTCCTTGATGGGGTGGTATTCCAGGCCCCAGAACGTGTTGGCGAAGATGCCCTTCGTGATCGTGCAGCCGGTGGTGCAATCGCTCCGGTCGAACTCCAGCCCGATCGGAATCGGCGTCGAAGCGCGCGTACCGACGTTCATCTCCTGCTGGACGACGTTGCTGCCCTTCTGGGCAAACATGGTGTCCAGGTAGAGCATCAGGTCCTGGTTCGGCTGCCACTGCGCGCTGATCACCTCGCCCTTGCGATGGCGATCGCCGGAGTTCAGCATATGGCGCCCCAAGCGTCCCATCAGGCCGTTGTCGATCTGCTGGATCGTCGCACCGGGGTTCAGGGCGAGCAACATGGCCCGGTCGATCGGCTTGCCGGGCACGAGTACGGCGCGGGCATAATCGGGCAGCAAATTCAGCGGCAGGCCGGCGGGCACGGTGGCCGGCGTCGATTGCGAGCCGCCGCTGGTGGGATTCGCCTTTTCGCCAGGGCCGACCTGGCTGGACGTCAGCTGGAAATTGCGCATGTCGACCGACTGGAACGCGTCCGTCGAAAACTTGGTATTACCGAAGGCGAATCCGCCCAGCAGGCCGACCTTGCCGAAGCGCGTGTTCCAGGTATTGCTGATCACGCCGGAACCCGTGTTGCCGGGCTTTTTGTCACGGTCGCGATAATTGCCGCTGAGTGTGAATGCCGACCGGAAGCCGCTCTTGTCGAACGGCCGCACGCTGCGCATGTCGACGACGCCGGCAATGCCGCCCTCGATCATGCTCGCCGTGGAACTCTTGTACACCGTGGCGCGGCGGAACAGTTCGGACGGCAGGAAATCCATGTCGACTTCACGATTGGCGCTCGGCGTGTTCCCGTAACCGCCACCGGAGGCCGACGCCATCGGTGCTCCGTTGAGGATCACCCGGGTGAACGACGCCCCCATGCCGCGGATCGAGATGTTCGTTCCCTCGCCGTCGAGGGTACTGCGGGTGACCGTCACGCCCGGGACGCGCGCGAGCGCGTCGGCAATGTTCGGGTCGGGGAATTTACCCAGGTCTTCCGAAAACACCGAGTCGCTCAATCCGATATTGTCGCGCTTTTCCAGCGCCGACATCGCGAGCGACGAGCGAATGCCCTTCACCTCGACCTTGTTCGCGACGGGCACGACATCGCCCTGTACCGGCGCCGTCTGCGCATAAGCGCTCGAAATCAAACCAGCCAGGACCGTCATGGCAAACAGGTCGCGGCCTCCGGAAAGACAGCGCCGCGTATTAAATTTCGAATAATTATTCATTGGTTTTTCAAGTCTCCGCTATTTCCTTTCCATGTTTAAAGCGCGCAAACATGGAAGACTATTTATTAGCATTTCTGCTCTGCTAATTTACGTTAGCCAATATATAAGAACCAATCTTTTGTTTATATTGACCAATACAACTTCCGCATCCACAGGAAGTTTTTGAAATAGGAAATCGTGTGATCTCGAAGGATCGCGGAGAAGCCAACCGAATGAATATTCAAACAGTGGGAAGTCACGCCGGTATCTCGGGAAGCGACGATCCGGCGTGCGTATTGCTAGACCAGCTTGTAATACTGTTCCCACTCCTTGCGTGGCGGCATGCCGGCCAGCAGGGCGTTTGCCAGCTTGTGGTTGGTGATCTGTTTCGTCGCAGGATCGAACGCGAGCCTGGCGTTGACCCGCTGGGCGATCACGCCGAGCCCCATCGTCTGGCACAGGGGTCCCGCGACGGCAAAGCGCGAGCGGCAGGTTTCCTCGCCCATGCAGGCCTTGAGGAAGTTGGCGAAGTGGTTCGACGGACTCCTCGGCACGGCGGGCAGCGCGATATCCCGCGCGGCGTCGCCGAGGATCTGGAGCTCCGAGCCATGCGAACCGCCCTTGAAGGTCAGGCCGTCGCCGTAGATGACCTTCCCGGGCGGAAGCACGGCGCCGGTGGCGCTGCCTTTCGAAGGCGGCGGCACGCTCGGATCCACGATT
Organism: Massilia sp. CT11-108; assembly: GCF_047302915.1. Classification (NCBI taxonomy): domain Bacteria; kingdom Pseudomonadati; phylum Pseudomonadota; class Betaproteobacteria; order Burkholderiales; family Oxalobacteraceae; genus Massilia; species Massilia sp. CT11-108. The sequence continues at coordinate 11,537 of NZ_JBKYMO010000034.1, forward strand.
GCGGTGCCGAAGTTCTTCGGCAGCGGCGGCAGATTGTTCACGCCGTCGTACCAGGTCAGTTCCAGCGGCGGCAGCGCGCCGCGTTGCGGGAACCGGAATGCCAGCGTCGACGCCTGCGGGAAGATGAAGGGGCTGTGCCCTTCCAGCCGCACGGCCTCGACTTCGGTCGGCAGGCCAAGCTGCAGGAACTCGTGGGCGGTATCGAAGATATGCGCGCCCCAGTCGCCCAATGCACCGTTGCCGTAGTCGAACCAGGAGCGCCAGTCGCCGTTGACGTATCCGCGATTGAAATCATGGTAAGGGCCGGTCGCGGTCCAGGCGTCCCAGTCCAGCGTTTCCGGTACCGGTTGCCGCGGCAGATATCCGGACACCGCCATGCCATGCCAGCGGCGCGGATTGTTCATGAACGCCGTGATCGTGCGCACGTTCTTGATGATGCCGGCGTCGACCCACGATTTGAATTGAAAGTAATTCGCCTCCGAATGGCCCTGGTTGCCCATCTGGGCAGCCACCTTGTACTTGCGCTCGGCGGCCATCATCATCTCGATTTCGCGGAAGCTTTGCCCCATCGGTTTCTCGCAATAGACATGTTTTCCCTGCGACATGGCGAGCATCGCGATCGGGAAATGCGAGAAATCGGGCGTGCCGACGCTGACCGCGTCGAATTCCTTGCCCATCTTGTCGAACATGCGGCGAAAATCCTGAAAGCGCGGCACGTTGGGGAACATGTTGAGGATCTCGACGGTATGCGGCGCGCCCATGTCGACGTCGCACAAGGCCACGACGTTCGCGAGCCCGGTCGCGTGCAGCGCCTTGATGACCTGGGCTGCGCGATTGCCGATGCCGACGCAGGCCAGGTTGACTTTGCCATTGGATGCCTTCGCCTGCGCCAGCATCGGCGTGGCCATCGCGGCCAGGGCGCCCTTGACGATCGTACGGCGACGGGTAGAGAAAAGCGGCTGCGGCATGGTGTCTCCTTGTAGTAGTCGGGTTGTCGTTATTGATAGCTGCCGGGCCAGGCGATCTCGCGGCCCTCGTCCATTGCCGCCTGCCCCATCAGCGCGGCGATCCCGGAACGGTAGGCGTGTTCGATCATGTGGGGCATCCGCTGGCCCAGGCGGATCGCGTTGGCGAAGGCGGCCATCGACAGGTCGGTGCCGTCGCCGCCGCCCAGTTCGTGCCGCAGTTGTTGTCCGACCTCGCCGGACTTCGCTTCCGGCTTCCAGCTCGGCGCACCGATAGCGACCGTTTCGGCCCTGCCCTGCCCGATTTGCTTGACGAGTGCCGCGACGGCGGGCGCCGGGGGCGGCTCCTCCGTGTAAAACCTGCCGCTCTCGCCTTCGATCGTTCCCTTGGGTCCCATGATCTGGATTTCCAGCCCGTGGTGACGGTTGCTGGTGAGCGAGTCGTAGACCAGGGTCACACCGTCGCGATAGCGGAACAGCACATTGACGTTGTCGTACACGTCGCGCCCGTCCTTCCAGTGATTGACGCTGCCGTAGCCGACGCAGGACAGCGGCGCGGCGTCGAGATACCAGTTGGCGACCTGCAGGTGATGCGACGCCAGCTCCGTCAGCAGGCCGCCCGAGGTGGCGCGGTACAGCCGCCAGTTCAGCTTGCGCTCCAGGCGCGGGTCCGGCACCGGACGGCGCCAGTCGTTGTTGCGGTGCCAGCTGGCGCGGATCTGCGTGATCGGGCCGATGTGCCCGGAGCGCACCAGTTCGTGCGCATGCAGGAAGGTGGCGCTGAACAGGCGCTGGTGACCGACCTGGAACACCCGCGGGCTGGCGCTCGCCGCCCGCGCGATCGCCTTGCATTCGTCGACCGTGAGCGCCAGGCTCTTTTCGCAAAACACGTGCTTGTCGGCCGCGAACGCGGCCAGGCAGACCGGCGCGTGCTGGTGCAGCGGCGTGGCAACCACCACGCCGTCGATCCCCGGCATCGCCAGCAGCTTGCGGTAATCGGTGAACGCCTTCGGCCTGCCGCCCGCTGCCGCCATGGCGTCGGCCAGGTGCGGCGGATAGTCGTCGCACAATGCCGCGACTTCGACGCCCGGAGTCCGCAGCAGGTACTGCAGCAGCAGGCTGCCACGCGACCCGGTGCCGATCACGCCGATGCGCACCCGGTCCGAGGGCGCGTCGCCTGCCGGCTGGGCGCGGAGCGGCGCCATCCACGGCAGCCCGCTCAGCAACGAGGAGCCTGCCACCACGCCCGCCACGCGCGCCAGGAAGCGCCGCCGTTCCTGCGCCTCATGGCGAATGTCGTCCAAAGATTTACTGCGCATATCGCCATTCCTTTTCTACGCGCCAGGCCCCGCCCTCCAGGCCATAGTCGAACGCCACGGCCTGCGCGCCCCGATAGCGCCGCAACACCTCCGCACGCCGCGCCGCCGGCAGCACGAACAGGGCAGTCGACAACGCCTCGGCATCCGCGGCGCCGGCACAGGCGACGGACACGGTCCTGCAACCGGTCACCGCCTGGCCGTTCGCCGGATCGATGATGTGGGTCTCGCCGGGACGATTGCCCGACGTGGACATCGCGCCGTCGCGCAAGTCGAAGCGGTGCAACGACGTCCCGGGCGCGAACATGTGCTCGACGCCGACCGGCCAGCAGGCGCCGGCGGGATGGCTGCCGATCACGGCCACCGAACTCTCCCCGAAACTGAGGAAGGCCTGTGCGACGTGCCGATCGAGCAGGAGCTGCCTGATGAGGTCGAGTGCGATTCCCTTGCCGATACCGCCCAGGTCGAGTTGCACCCCCGGCTCGGTGAAGCGCACGGTCTGCCCACCGGGATCGAGGTCCAGCAGGTGCATGCCATGGCCGGGACGGCCTGCGCCCTGGGCGATGTCGAATGCGCCCCCGGTCAGGCGGTGATGCCGCATGCAGGCGTCCAGGACCGTCCACAGGGCGTCGCTCACCCGGACGGCCCCTCGGCCGGCGCTCCGGTTGAGCACCGCCAGGTCGCCATCGGCCACGAAGCGGCTCATGATCGACTCCTGTTCGCGCAGCAGTCCCCGCACCTCGTCCGCAAGCCGCTCGCCAGCCTGGTCTGCCGTTGAGGGCAAGACCAGGCTCAGCCGCGTGTTCATCGACGCGAAGGTCCGGTGAAACATCGGGTCGCTTATTTCCCGTGGAGGTCGCGGATCAGGATATTGCGGAAAGCAACCTCGTCACCGTGATCCTGCAGGAGGATGTGCCCGTCGGCCCATTCGCCGAACCCGGGGATGTCGCGAAACTTGCTGGCCGCGACGGCTTCCCGAAAGGCGGCCGAGCCGCGCTCGAATTCCACGGTCTTCCTGCCGTTCAGCCAGAAAGTCACGGTCTTCCCTCGCGACAGGATCCGCACGTGATTCCATTGGCCGACCGGCGCGGGGATCTTGTCCTTTGCGGCTGGAATGAGGTCGTAGAGCGAACCGATGGTCCGGTTGCCGTTGCGTCCCAGTTTGGCATCGGGATGGCGCTTGTCGTCCAGCAACTGGAACTCGAGGCCGATCGCCGAACCCACCGCGGCCGGCTTGCCCGTCACTTTGTCGATCGGTGCCAGATTCGGCTGGGTAAAGACCTTGACCCCGCTGTTCGCGCCGGATGTGAGCCGCGCATCCAGCGTCAGCTCGAAATCGGCATAGCGCTTGCGGGTGATGATGTCGCCACCGCCGCGCGATTCCTCGCCACCTTTCCCTGCCATCGTGAGCAGGCCGTCGCAGGTCCGCCATCCATGTTCCGGGAACCGGTCCGATTTCACGCTGCGCCAGGCGTCGGTCGAGGTGCCGTCCCACAAAACGGTCCAGCCTTCGGCTTTTTGCTGAGGTGTCAGCGCCAGGGCCGTCCTGGTGACAGCGCATTGACCGGATTGCGCCTGAGCGAAAGGCGGGGCGGAAAACATCGCGGCGACGAGGATCGCCGGTAACATGCGGTAGCGAGGCATTACGGTCTCCATGTGTACGAAACGCTAATCAGCAGGGCCGCGAGCACAACATGTGGAAACCCGCAATCGATTCCCTACCCGGATAACAGAATAAATAAAAAGACGTTATCCACGGGCGCATTTGTCAATACAAAGGATTCGATTCAATCGCGAGTTAATGCAACACGATGCTGACCGGCACTCATTCATTCACTCTATTTCAATAAGATAGTTAGAACCAATGTTTTGTGTATATCGATTGGTTCAAAAAAGGTATCGGCGAGGACCTTTTAATGACAAATGAGTCGAATTCGGCCGCCGCCCGGACGGCCCGCACACGTAGATATGCGCGCCTCGAGGCGCAGCGCGGCGTCCAGATCGAGCTGTTGGCTGGGCTCGCCGGCGGCGACATGAAACCGCACCCGGCTACGCGACCATCAGCCAGGCCTCGCTGGCGTGCAGCCTGGTATCGCCCTGCTGGACAGGGCGGTGCGCATGCGCGTTCACGTCGGGCGTCAACCGGAACCTGACGACGACGGCCGCGAGCCGCTGGGCCTGTTCGTGACAATTATCACTCTGACATGCACTTGCTCAACTTGATACAAGAAGAAGTATGCGCAGGATCAGGTTGTGCGGCCGGAATGCTCCGGCCGAACCGCGTGCTCGGAAAGGAGCGGTTCAGACGGGTGTTTCTGCCCGGGCGTTGTCGGCGGGCTGTTCCTGCTGCGGCTGCTGGGCGGCTAGCATCCGGAATGACTTCGGCGTACAGCCGAATTCTTCCTTGAACAGCTTGTTGAAATATGGAACATTCGAGTAGCCAACCAAATACGCGATTTCCGACACGGCGGCGCTGCTTTTCTGAGTCAGCAGCCTGGATGCCTCAGTCAGCCGCAGTTTATTCACGTAAGCGGTGAAGGTCATGCCAAGTTCGGATTTCAGCACTTCATTGATTTTGTAGCGGTTCGCGCCGGTCCCTGCCGCCACGGCTTCGAGATCCAGTTTGGGGTCGGTATAAGTGCTGGCAATATACCGCAAGACCGATGCTTTTTCCTTGTCCTTGTACGGTTCCAGGGTTAGCTGGCGATAGGCGACCAAGGGCAAATTGGTCTTCATTTTTGTATCCACGCTGGCCAACAGCGCGCGCGAATGAGCCAGGAAAAACCACACACCAAATGCCACCCAGCCACCCAGGACAATGACCGCCAGCGCGGCCAGGTAGCGGTAATCCCGGCCATGCAATGTCAGTTCGCTGATCTCAATATACCCGTCGACATTACGTGGAGTGGCCATGCTGGTGCCAAACAGGATTTTCGCGACCTTGTCCAGTTTATAGCCCTGACGCGCCAGGTCCAGCTTCATCGCGGGAAACCACCATTCGGGAATCAGCAGCCGGGCCAGGTCGAGCGTCACCGGCATGCCCTGCTCATTACACGAAAAATACGTTCTAGGTGGGCGGTAAGTCTCGAACTGGCCTGGCTTCGAGATTTTTTCATCGAAGGCGGACATCTCGAACGTCACCGACGTGGCCGGCGCACATTTGGCAACGAAGGTAATGGTACGGAACCTCGACCAATCCTGGAGAATCGGCCGCCCTTTGTCGTCCTTGAAGGTCAGGTCGGCGGCGACAAAAGGATACGCGGCCGCATCCTTGAGCTTGAAGTCGAACCGCAGCCGGTCGCGCGACATGTCGTGCAAGCGCACTGACGACGCTCCGCCAGTTGCCACATCGGAATACGTTCCGTAATGCCAGCGGGAGCTGCCATTTTGCGCCGGCAACAGCGTTTGTGTCGGATAGGTCCGATAAACAAAAACCACCGCCACCAGCGCGTCCACGAGAAGCAGGACAATCAGCGCCAGCAGCGCCTTCTTATAGAACTCTTGCATATAGGTAGGGGCCTGAACTGTCTCGGCGCCGCAGGTGTCGACGGCTACGATCCCGGAATCATAACAGGCGGTATATGGACAGTCCCAGTTATTTTTGCAGCGGACCGTGCTCACGCCGACAGGCCGCAAGTCTTCCTGTCGCCCCAGTGGCCGGCGTTGGCGATGCCGACCCGGTCGCCTGCGCGGGCTGGTGGTCAGGGCGGCGGCGACGACGGAATAGCGTTGGTCTTTTCGATAGCAACATCTTCATCGATATGCTCAACGACGGCCCTGAAGCAACGGCCGAGCCAGGCGGCTACACGCATCCCGCCACCGGCGTCATCACTGATTAGGGGCAATAGCCTCCTGGTCGGCCCCAAGGTCTATCTGCATGTTCAGGGCGCAGACGGCACGAATGTGACGATAACGCGTCCGTAACGCGTCAGCGCCGGACTGCCCTTATCGATCACCTTGACGATGAAGTGGGCGGTCTCCGTCTTGCTGACCACGGGCGCCTGCCCCCAAACGGTATGATGGTTTTCCGCATACCCCAGCTTGATCTCCTGCCTGTAGCTGCCAGCTTCGGGATACTGAAACCACAGGTAGCTCAAGCTATCTCCATCGGGGTCGGAACTGCCGGCCGCGCTCAGCATGAAACCCTCGCCGGATTTGACGGTCAGCCGATCGCCCGGCGCAAGCTTTACGACTGGCGGATGATTCGCCCCCTTGTACGGCTTGGTGGTCCACTCCATTCGAGCTGCGAAATCGTTCTGGAAGTCTTTGCGCCAGCGCCAGATGGTGGTCCTGTACCCGGTGGAGACCTTGTCGTGGGCGCGCACGGCGCGGCCAAAATCGCTGTGGACCATCGGCCTGTAACTATCCACTGCGTTGGTCCAGATGGCATGAGGCTCTTGTAATACAGGTACGTTGCCGGTAAAGCCTTCCGGATTGGTATCTTTCAACGCAGGCGTATAGAACTCGTAGCGCCCACCCCAGCCGCCCCAGTCCGGATGCTCGGGTGCGTTCAGGCCGTTCGGTATCAAGGACAGGAAGGATGGCGTATCGCCCTCGACGCCAAAAGAAACATCCGGATACACCGCACCCAGCGGCCCATGCCCCTGTTGAATATGCGCGGCGATCCAGTCGTTGCTCACTTCCGTGCTGTCGAAGCCAGGCTCGGTCGCGTGCATCCCAGTCCAGGTGCCATTGCCATACCCGCCGGGGCTGACGATATAAAACAGATCGGGAAACTGGGTGCGTATCCAGAAACCGGAATCGTCCTGATCAGAGATCGTGTAGACGCGCAACTTCTTCACCAGGTGACCGACCTCCTCCGGTGTCCTGTCGTGGCTGATCCGATACAACGCTTGAGCAAGGGTATTGGCACCGCCCCAGACCGCAACCCAGAGGGGGCGCGTATCATTTTTCTCCAAGGCCTTGATGATGGCGTCCGACCCCGGCGAGTCCTTGCCGTCGCCGACACCTAGCATGCCGTAGACTTGCGAGCCGGAGCGCACCACGGCTTTGAGTGCCTGCGCTTTCGGAAACCCCGGTTCGTGCTTCAACAAGTTGGGTTGGACCCGGCCATAGGCGTCGACGATCGCATGGATGGATTCCGGGGCAATGCGCGACTTCTGATGCGTAGAGGTCGTGGCGACGATACCTTCGATATCGATCTGGTTCGCGTATAGAAGCAAGCGTACGAGCGACTGGCTGTCATCGGGATCGGCCTCGATATCGGTGAGGACAATCAGGCGTTGTCTGGGTTCGGCAGCGCCAAGGGCCGGCACGCAAACCAATACGGCCGTCAGCATCGCTGTAATTGAAAGTAATCGCATCATCTCTGTATTGCTCTGTATTGAATCGGGGCCTGTCTCGCCGGCCGGGCTGTGTGCAAGACCGGAACCGAACCCGGCCAAACGAAACGGCCCGGCGAAGAACGCGCCGAGCCGGACCGCATCCGCTAGAAGCCACTCACGTCATGCGGATGTGCGTGTGGCAGCTTACCGGATTGCGCCCTTCACCAGCGCATCGAGGAGGTCCGGGTCGAGGACTGCGTTATTGCTGCCCCGATCGATCAGGCCGCCCACATCCCAATAGAACGGTAACAAGCCATGGGCCACTGCCGACCTGGTGACGTAGTTGATATAGTAGACGCGCGACTTCTTATGCAGGGCCAGTGCATCGCCCGTCAGATTATTGCGCAGCATTGCGGCGTACTCGCCGAGCACGACCGGAATGCCCTTGTCGACAAACTGCTGCCTGATCTTCGAGAACTGCTGATCGACATAAGCCTCTTCCATCTGGTCGGCATTGTGGGCGGTGTCCGTGGTCGAATGATTGTCCTTGCCCCAGTAATAGAATGCATGGCCCCACCATTCATCTTTTTCCATTAAAGTAAATTGCCACGGGTAGAAGTGCACCTCATACATCAGCTTATTGCTGACAGTGTCGGTCGGCATGGCGGTCCACATCGTCGCTGATTTATCGATGTCCACGGCCGGTCCCTGCACCGCCAGGACACGGTAGGCATTCTTGCCGCCCGTCGCGCGCACCGCATCGATGAAGGTCTGGTGGTAGGACATGAGCACCGGCATCTGGTTGGCCGTATCGACAGCCGGCTCGTTGGCGCCGGCAAATATCAAATGCTCGTCGAAGTCGCGCATTTGCGTGGCAATCTGGGTCCAGAACGCCTTTTGTTTCTCGTTGACGGCCACTTGCTTGTCGGGCTGAACGTTTCTTTCGAGCCAACCGCCATCCCAATGGATGTTCATGAGCACATACATCTGGTTGTCGACGCAATATTTGACGACTTGCTTGACGCGGTCCATCCAGGCCTGGTCGATCTTGCCAGTCTGTTGGTTGGCGTACTGGTCCCAGGCAACCGGGAGCCGGATGGCGTTGAATCCGTCCGCCTTGGCCGCCTTGATCAGCGCCTCGGTGATCAGGGGATTGCCCCAGGCGGTTTCTCCGCCGATCGCCTCCATCGTGTTGCCAATATTTAGCCCCAAACGAATCTTGCTGGCAAGCTGGACAGCGGTGCTGCCCATGCCGGCAGCATCGGGCGCGATCGGATTCTGGTTGTAGTCGGGAAAGAGACCCGCGGCCGGCGTGGTTGGCGCCGGTGTCGTCGGGACTGGCGTCGGCTGGGCTGGCGTGGTGGGCGCTGGCGTCGTTGCGGCTGGCGTCGTTGGCGCCGGCGCCGCAGGCTTCGTGCTGGCCGCGCCGCCGCCACAGCCAACGTTTAATGACAGAATTCCAACTAATATAAGTACACGGCTGAGCTTCAAATTAACCTCGAAATATTCATGCTGACAAATTACCCGTTGGCCTCGAATATTTTTTCGGCCAAGCGCCAACATACCGAGATCCGCGCCACGGCCGTTATCGCTTCCCCAGAAATTGCTAGCAATATGCGAAAAATTGCACAACTTGGGGATTTACAGCTACGGCTTGGGCGAGCGGATCGTCAGGCTGCGTAAGTGCGATAACAGGACGCTGTCAATGTCGCGTGTCGGCGCAAGCCGCGGCTGCATCCGTTCCGTCACAGGCCGCCGCCGCCGCCGCCGGGCGGATGCAAGGAAGTGCAGTATCAATGCGATTTTCCGCACCCTGTAAATGTCTTCACCGCTAGCGTAATTTCGGTCCTTACTCTTCCCGAACCCCTGGGATAGACTTCGCCGGTTTGCTGGACCGGCGCGCCAGCTATGGCGCCGGTGGACGCATGCGTCATGGCGGCCTTCTTCACCACTGATGCATCGACGCGCCAAAAAACATACGACTTTCATGGATACGACTGAATGAACATCATCAAACATAGCCTCGCCGTTCTCGGCCTGATCGCGGCACCGGCTTTTGCCGCCAGCCAAGTCAGCATCAGCATCGACGCCAGTCGACCCGGCCCTGTCATCAACAAGAACGTCTACGGCCAGTTCGCCGAACAGCTCGGCACTGGCGTCTACGGAGGCATGTGGGTCGGCACGAAGTCGAGCATCCCCAACACCCGTGGCTGGCGCAATGACGTCGTCGGCGCGCTCAAGGCCTTGCATGTGCCGCTGGTGCGCTGGCCGGGCGGCTGCTTCGCCGACAGCTACCATTGGCGCGATGGCATCGGTCCGCAGGACAAGCGCCCGAGCAACATCAACGGGGGCCGCGTAGAGGAGATCAACGCCGTCGGCACCCATGAATTCTTCGACTTGATCGACATGCTGGGCGCCGACGCCTACGTCAACGGCAACGTCGGTACCGGCAGCGTGCAGGAGATGGCCGATTGGGTCGAGTACATGACGTCGGACGGCGGTTCGCCCCTGGCCAGGCTGCGCGCCCGGAACGGGCACGCAAAGCCGTTCAAAGTCGCCTACTTCGGTATCGGCAATGAGTTATGGGGCTGCGGCGGCAACTTGAAGCCGGACTACTACGCGAACCTGTACAGTAATTACGAGAATTTCCTGAGGGCGCCCGGAAATTCGAGGCCGAAGATGATTGCCAGCGGCGGCAGTGGTTTCGACACCGCCTGGACCGACGTCCTGAGCAAGGAACTGAAGGGCCGAACGGTGGGCATCAGCGTCCACCAGTACACCATCCCGGGCGGCAGCTGGGCGGTCAAGGGCAAGGACCTTGGCTTCAAGGAAGACGAGTGGATCTCGACCCTTGCCAATACCTTGAAAATGGATCAGCTTATCAAGGATCACGTGGCCGTACTGGACAAGCACGATCCCGAGAAGAAGATCGGGCTGATGATCGACGAGTGGGGCACCTGGTATGACGAAGCGGGTGCCAGAAGCGCCTTATTCCAGCAGAATTCCCTGCGCGACGCGCTCGTGGCGGCACTCAACTTCCACATCTTCCATGATCACGCGGAGCGGGTCCCCATGACCACGATCGCCCAAATGGTCAATGTCCTGCAGGCAATGATCCTGACTGACAAGGAAAAGATGGTCCTGACCCCGACCTACTACACGTTCCAGATGTATGTGCCGTTCCAGGATGCCAGGTCGCTGCCGCTGGCAATCAAGGACAACACGAGCTATACCCTGGGCGCAACGACCATTCCGGGGGTGAGCGCATCGGCGTCACTTGCCAAGGACGGCAAGGTGTATCTGGCACTGGTCAACACCGATCCGCACAAGGCGGTCGACGTCGCCGTCGACGTCGCCGGCGCGAAGGTAAATGCTGCGGCCGGCAAGGTACTGACCTCGGCCGCGATGGATGCGCACAACACGTTCCAGAATCCGCAGGTCATCAAGCCGGCAGCGTTCAGCGCGCGTGCCGCGGGCGGCAAACTATCGATCAAGGTGCCTGCAAAGGCCGTGATGGTGGTCGCTCTGGAGGAGTAAACGCCGCGCGCGCAAGGGCATGGTGATCACCTTCGGCATGTCCGATGGTACCGACGCGGCCCATCCTGAACAGCAGCGGCGGCAGCTCGCCGCTCCGGCAACGGACGCCGCAAGGGCGTCAAACCTCAATCAATCGACCTTGTATTCGGAAACGTATGCGTTCAACACCGGAATCCAGTTTGCCCCCGCCCGCAACTGAAGGGCAGCCGTCATTGCGGCCCGAGAAACGGCGCTACGCGTTGGGTATCGTGCTGCTCATCCATCTTGCCTTGCTGATCGCCATGCTGCTGTCGCCCGCGCGCCGTCCCGCGCCTTCACCGCCGCGCGCCCTGGAAACGGCCCTGATCGAAGAGAAAGTACCGGAAGAAAAAATTCCCGAACCTGCGCGCGCCGACATCGCCCCACCCACCCTCGCGCCACCGCC
>NZ_JBKYMO010000035.1:0-22646 GCF_047302915.1 Massilia sp. CT11-108
TCCTGGCGGGGCAGAGCGCCGAGATCGAGGCGGGCGTGGTCTCCGCCCGCCGCTCGGCCGACCTGGCGCAGAAGCTGTACGACGCGGGCCGCGGCAGCTACCTCGAACTGCTGGACGCGCAGCGCAACCTGGCGATCGTCGAGCGCAATGCCGTGCAGCTGCGCGGCGACCGTGCGATCACCACCGTGGCGCTGATCCGCGCGCTGGGTGGCGGCTGGGATGCCGCTGCCCGCGCGGACGATACCGCGCAGGCGCGCAACTGAAGACGAAGTCCCTGGCCTTACTGTGATTCCGGTAATGCCCTTTGCGGCGGTACGTGCGAGCGTATCGCCGCTTTTTTCGTGTTTAAGATCCGTCGTTCCCGGACTAGGCGTCCCCCTTGGCGGGAACCCATGCGAGTGCCCGAAGTAGAATCAGCATGGATTCCCGTGTGCACGGGAATGACGTGTTCATGTACCGTCATAGCGCCAGACTGCGCGCTACAATGTTTTCATGTCTGCACCTATCGACTCCGCCCAACTCGCCGGCCTCGCCCCCGTCATCGCCCCCGACACGCGCATCCTCGTCCTGGGCAGCTTCCCGGGCGCCGCATCGCTCGCGGCGCAGCAGTACTATGCCCACCCGCGTAACGCGCTGTGGCCGATCCTGTCCGCGCTCACCCATGAAGACCTGGGCGGCCTGCCTTACGCCGACCGGTTGCCGCGCCTGCTGGCGCACGGCATCGGCCTGTGGGACGTGCTCGCCGCCTGCGAGCGCGCGGGCAGCCTCGATGCGAATATCCGCAAGCCGGCGGCCAACGATTTCGCACGCCTGCGCCGGCTCTGCCCGCTTCTGGAAACGGTCGGCTTCAACGGGCAGGCGTCGGGCCGGTTCGCGCCGCAGTTTGCCGCCGCCGGTTACCGCACCCTGGTGCTGCCGTCGACCTCGCCGGCGCACGCGGCGCTGTCGTTTGCCCAGAAGTTGGTCATCTGGCACAGCTTAATCAACTAAGAAATTCGCACCATCCGTGGAGACTTGCTAATTGGCCTTACGGTCATGGAGCGCTCCAAGTGGAAGTCGCTGCCGAAGACCGTGCTTGGGGACGACAGCAGGAAAAGCTGGAACACCAGAGCAGCGTCAGCAGCATTCACAGTCGCTACCTGTCAAGACCCGGCTGGTTATACATACGCTTCCTGAACAATTCAGGGCGTTTTTTATGCCAATCCTTGAGAGCACTGCGGTGGTGAGCCAATATTCAAGAAGAAACGGTCGATTCAAAATTGCGTGTATTAGTTGCCTCTCGGAAGAAGGCGCCTTTAAGCGCCCTGCCTTGAGAGAATATAGCCTTGATTTCCAGAAAATTGAAAAGTAAAAATTGACGTTTAGAGTAAAGCGAGATTTCATAATGAAGTCGCTGCCTCCTGATGAAATGATCTATTATTCAGTTATCGTGTTTCGGTTGGCGGTCGAATAAAGTGACGCGCAATTTTCCCAATCTATTTCTTTGGCGACTGATTCCGGCACATTCTCTACAAAAAACCTCCGTGCCTGCTCGTCATCTCCAACAGTCATTGCTATTACTGTAAGAGCTCTGGTCATTTCATAGATTCCGTGTTCTTGGACTGGTGGAAGTGACCGAAGTTTGTAATCAAACAGGTTGTAGTTGCCCAGCTCAATCGGGCCCTCTAGACGCATTCTCAAATACGGGCCAAAAAGCACGTCCAAGACTTCACCTCGTTCATACAAAATCGTCTTTTTGTTTAATTTTGAATATCGATCTGCTGCAAAAAACGCACGCGGCGATGGATTGAATGCGACGGCCTCAACGTTCTGGAATCTCGCTGCCATGTTTAGGGCGATGGCCCCACCGAGTGAATGCCCAACGACGACAATTGGAATCGAAGGGTAGTTGTTGCGGATGTCGTATAAGTGATCGAATGCCTGCTTGAATTGCAGTGGCTCTGAGATGGCGAAGTTCGTCTTCCAATCCTTGAGCGAATAAAAATCAGTGCCGCGATAAACTACGGTAGCCTTCTTGCTAGACCCCCAATCTTTCGCATCTAGATACACGTCTACGTCGAGGCCGCTTTCACTAGATAGACGTGAGACCAATGTCCAACCAGGGACGGCGAAGGTTGGTTTGGTTTGGGGAGTCTTATAAACATTGTTTGCCATCGCAGCGTGTTCGAAATGGCTTCGCGCTAGTTCCACACGATCCTTAATACACTGATCATCACTGCATTCCTTGTTCCTAAGGGTCGAATAAAAGTGCCCGTTTTTGTAGCTGTCTGTGCACGCCATGTGGAATAGGCCATCTTTGTACGAGTCAGAGTAGGGCTTCGACAGTTTGTGTGAACTAACTGCGAAGTTACCATCGACAGGTTTGAGCGGCGGCTGTGTGCAGCCGGCTAGCATCAATCCGCATAACGAAACAAGTAAGCGATACATCTCATCCCCTTTTTCTTCTTTTGTAAGATGAACAACGGTATCACTCAATTTGCCCTAGATTCTCTCATATTGTCACGATGTGTTGCGCAAGCAACGCGAGTCAGCAAACGCCATAAGCGAATGGATGACTCGCGACGACGTCCGATGCAGGAACTTCGTCCCATGTCGAAGGCCCCGGTTATACACAACTTCCTTGCCCGTTACCTTGACGGCCGTAATTTGAACCGCACCGGATTTGCTGGAGGCTCCAACTCTTGAGAGAATGGACCCATGAACAAAAAACCAAGCAAATTTTCGCCCGAGGTCCGTGAACGCGCAGTCCGCCTGGTAAGGGAGCAGCGAGATGAACATCCATCCCAGTGGGCGGCAGTTGAATCAATTGCAGCGATGATCGGCTGTAGCCCGCAAACGCTGCATGAATGGGTCAAGCGCGACCAGGTTGACCAAGGAGAGCGCTCCGGAGTGACAACAGAGGAACGAGAGCGGCTAAAGGCCCTTGAGCGCGAAAACAAGGAGCTGCGGCGCGCCAACGAAATCCTGAAGCTGGCGAGTGCGTTTTTCGCCCAGGCGGAGCTCGACCGCCGGCTGAAGTCCTGAAGGCGTTTATCGATCAGCATCGCGACACCTTCGGGGTCGAGCCGATCTGCAAGGTCTTGCGGATTGCCCCGTCGGGTTATCGGCGCCATGCCGCACAGCTTCGTGATCCGTTAAAGCTGTGTGCCCGGGCGAAGCGCGATGAGATCCTGTGCCCGGAGATCAGCCGGGTTTGGCAGATCAATATGCAGGTCTGCGGCGCGGCCAAGGTTTGGAAGCAGATGAACAGGGAACGCATCGTCGTCGCCCGCTGCACGGTGGAACGCTTGATGAAGAGACTGGGATTGCAAGGTGCTGTACCCGGCAAGCGAATCCGGACAACGATTCCCGACGTTACCGCACCACATCCGCTGGATCGGGTCAATCGGCAATTCTCTGCTGACCGGCCAAATCAGCTGTGGGTGTCGGACTTCACATACGTCTCGACGTGGCAGGGCTGGGTGTACGTGGCATTTGTAGTGGACGTGTTCGCCCGGCGAATCGTCGGCTGGCGTGTCAGTTCATCGATGACCACTGATTTCATTCTCGATGCGCTTGAACAGACACTGTATACCCGCCAACCCGGTGACAAAGGAACGTTGGTCCATAGTTCCGACAGAGGTTCTCAATATTTAAGCATCCGCTACAGTGAGCGTCTTGCCGAAGCGTGTATCGAACCGTCGGTCGGCAGTCGGGGTGATAGTTATGACAACGCGCTGGCTGAAACGATCAACGGCTTTTACAAGACGGAATTGATTCACCGTCCGACCTGGAAAACTGGGGAATCCGTAGAACTAGCAACCCTGGGTGGCCTGGTTCAACCACCATCGGCTGATGGAACCACTGGGCAATATTCCGCCCGCCGAAGCTGAGGCAAACTACTACAAGCAGCTCAAAATCGCTGCCGATGAAGCCGCATTAACTTAAACCAATCAGCCTCCACGATTCCCGGTGCGGTTCAGCTTTGATATCGGCCCCAGCTTCGATTAGCGACGTCGCGAAGGTTCGGCGTCCCGAGTGGCTCGACGCCTGGTCCAGTCCAGCAGAGATGTACATGCGCTTGAACAGCATCTGCATCGTATTGGGACTGAAAGGCCCGCCTTTCCTCGATTTGAACAGTGGTGCATCAGGGCGGACCACGGCTGCGCCGTTGTCACTTCGTTCACGAAGATACAAAGAGAGCGCTTTGCGAAGCTCCTTATTGGTGAGGTAGATAAGGCGTTGCTTCCGCCCCTTGGTTGTGCTGCGCGTAAGCAGTACTTCATCCTTGATCGTACCGTTCGGTGCCAACACATCCTGAACTTTCAGCAAGCTCATTTCTTTGGCGCGAAGCCCCAACGCGACTGAGAAGTAGAGGAGTGTAACGTTACGATTCGCCTGCTCATGTGTTCTCGCTGTTGCGACAACTTGGCGGAACTCCCGTTCAGACAGGACTGGGCCTTTTTCTCAGAGGTCATAGCTTTCCAATGTGTTAAAAATATTGCTAATATAAATTGCAACACTTTGGGCGTACATTGAATTGATAGATGGTCCTAAGCTATTGATAACATTGGCTTTGTTTTAGAAGAGCAATTTGTAAACATTGAATACTGGTATTTTGTACAGTTATTTCAACAAGCGAGTTTTTCATGTATCGTGGGAAACAATATTGAGCTTTGCAGTATTTTTCTTTATCAGTCCCAAGCTGGGAGACGTGCAGTGAAATCCGGAATTTTTGGTGCGCAATCGGTTATTGAACACCCTCTGTCTTTTGGCAATGCGAGAGGATACTTGGTCGGCTTTGATTTAAACGACGCAGGTGAGAGCTCATATCGGTGGAGCGCATTAATGAAATGTTTGCTCGCCGCAATTCATGAGTTTGCGTTTGGATTTCACGAGGGAACCTCTACTCAAAATACCGAAACCGCATTGAAGGTCGTTGACGCTGCGCGTTCAATCTACAAGATATCCCACTTCGACAGAGTTAGAGAAATTTATGAGAAAGGTGATCATATTGCAGATGATCTTGAAGATAAATTTTTACGTCGTGGAGAATTCGGAGAATTAATTCTTCATTTACTTCTCAGAGAGTTTTTCAACACAATTCCATTGTTGTCAAAAATTTATTTTAAAGATTCGCTTGGTCATGCAGTACATGGCTTCGATTGTGTGCATATCGACCCGGCGAACAAGACCTTGTGGCTAGGAGAATCGAAACTCTATCTCGATCCCAAAAAGGCACTGAAAGAATTAATTACCGATGTTCAGAGCCATTTTCGTGCAGATTATATGGAGGCCGAGTTTTCGCTTATTGCGAAGAAAATCAGACTCTTCGACAACATTCCGTTAATTGACGAATGGAAAAATATTTTTGCTTCTACAACGAAACTAAAGGATAAGTTCGAAAAAATTAATATCCCGCTGCTTTGCACATACTCCTGTGACCTATTCGAAAAACACAATGATGAAACAAGTCCAGAATTCAAGGTTGAGTATGAGAAAAAATTAGTTGAGCTGAAAGCATATTTTGATAATGCCTTTAGTCATCCCTTTGCCGATAGGCTGAACATTGTCGTACTTCTCTTTCCCGTGCCATCAAAGGTCGAATTGGTTAAACGCTTGCACCGTAAGTTAAGTCTTCTGCAAGAAGTTGGGGACTGATATGTTAGACAGAATTTTATCTATCGAAATTTCGAATTCTTTTGATTATTCTTCAACTTTCGAGATTTATCGGGAATGCGCAAATAAGTTTGTGACGCACGAGGCCGAAGGAGTTGAGCTTTTAGTAAATATCCTCCAAGCTAGACACAAATTCGATGAAAAGCTCGATCCGATGCTAGCTGATTTGATTGAGGCGGTGGGTTTTTATCCATATTTGCGTAAGGAAAACTTGGAGTTGCAGTCGACCAGTGCGTTAGTACGCATGAGCTCAAATCATTCACATCACGTCAGTGATCGGGTTTTTCACGATGAACAAAAGCTCGTTTTTGATATTCTGAATGCCGGTAAGAACCTTGTGGTAAGTGCCCCGACCAGCTTCGGAAAAAGTTTGCTCATTGAGGAAATGGTCGCAAGCAAAAACTTTAAGAATATTGTTATTATCCAGCCTACACTAGCCTTGCTGGACGAAACACGGAAGAAATTAGGAAAGTACCGCGATTCATACAAATTAATTCTACGGACATCACAAGAGCCCGATCAAAATCGCGGCAACATATTCTTGCTTACGGCGGAGCGGGTCAATGAATATCGAGATTTCCCCAAAATCGATTTTCTAATCGTTGATGAATTCTACAAGATAAGCGCGAAAAGAGATGATGAGCGAGCTGATGCTCTCAATAACGCTGTGTTGTACCTACTCAAGACCTTTGAGCCGCAATTTTATCTCGCCGGTCCTAATGTTGATAAGGTTTCGCAAGAATTTCTTGAAAGGTATAACGCCGAATTTTTTCTTGCTAGTTATACGTTGGTCGGGACCAAGATTGAAAATGTTTACGAGAGGCATCCGAACAAATTTGGCGACCTTGGGAAAAAGAAAACGTACAAAGAAAATGTATTGTTTGAACTTCTCGATGATTTATCCGAGGAACAGACTCTTGTTTATTGCGCTTCACCAAGCCGCGCACGATCGCTGGCTCGATCTTATCTCGTGCACCTTAAAGGTAGGGGTCTAAAGGCGCGCAATAACAAGTTGCCTATTTATGACTGGATATCCGAGAACGTTTCACCGCTATGGAGCCTTATTGAACTAATTGAGTATGGTATTGGTTTCCATGACGGTGCTTTGCAGCGGCATATCACTACTACGATAATTGACTACTTTGACGTTTGTCGTATAAGCGTGTTGTTTTGCACTTCGACAATTATTGAGGGAGTAAACACAAACGCAAAAAATATAGTTTATTTTGATCAGCGTAAAGGAAAAGAATTACCCATCGACTATTTCGACTATGCAAATATTCGCGGACGTGCCGGAAGGTTAATGGAGCATTATATTGGTCGAGTTTTTAACTTCGGAGCACCACCTGAAAAAGATATAATTTATATCGACGTGCCATTTGTTGATCAGGCACCAATTTCCGATGAGGTTTTGATTAATCTCGAGAATAACGAAATTAAGGATGACTCTACAGAGCAGTACAAATACATCAGCCAATTTAGTAGTTCTGAGCGAGAATTATTTGCCGCAAATGCAATATGTGTTCGCGGTCAAGTAGACTTGTTGCAAAGCGTTCGTGAAAATATTCGTGCCAATCGAGAGCTTCTATGTTGGGATGGTACGCCAACATATGAGCAACTTGAATATACGCTTGGCCTCGCTTGGGACTGTTTGCTACAGGATGTGGAATCAGTCAAGCCTATGACCAAAAAATGGATTATCAAACTTACTTTTGACTACGGGCTCAATAAAAGCATTAATGCGATTGTGAAAGATCGATTCGATTATGCTAGAAGGGATCCAAAAAAGGCGAAGAAAAGTGATGCTATACTTATGGATGACGCTATCCGGGATTCATTTCAAATAATGAGGCACTGGTTTCAATATAAAATTCCGAAGTGGTTATTGGTTGTTGACAGAATACAGCGCTTTGTTTGCGCCGAGATAGGCCAAAGGCCAGGAAATTATGTTTACTACGCCACGCTATTAGAAAATGATTTTATTAGAGAAAATTTATCGATTTTATCTGAATTTGGCATACCTCGTTCTGCTATCGTTAAATTAGAAAAGTATATTAGGCCCGACCTAAGTCAAGATGAGGTTATCTCATCCATCTCTGCACGCCGCCTATATCGAGCTCCGCAGCTCACGGACTATGAGCGTGAGAAAATCGAGTTAGCTATTGTTAAGTAAATGAATCATCTAAAAGGTTGTTGCGAGCATGGTGTGCTTAAATTCATTTGCTTCATGAATTTCTAAATATGCGGCGATGACATCGCCGTGAGATACAAGTCGTTTGCAATGACACCTAACATGTTCGTGATATGGTTGAGTGGCATCTGTCAAAGTAACAGCAGTGGTTGTAAGTGTGGCTTATGAATGGATTAGCACGCGGAACAGAGAAATGGTAGAGATTGATCGCGCTAAATTGTATTGGCTTGTTAGCGCAAGATGATAGACTACTTGTTTAATGATTTACTCCAGGTAATCAAGAATTTCGTATAATCGTCAACATATCGTTTGAGTGAGAAAATATGGCGCAAGTAAAACCGGGTCAGCCATTTGGTCTCGATCCTGAAATTATAAAAAAAATCGATTGGGATTTGGCGTTGCAACGTGTTCGTCACGATCTTCGTTCAGATTTTTTTTACGCTCCTCATCTTAGCTTTATATATGCTAAAGCAGGCGATGAAATTATTCGCCAAGTTAAAAAAGATTTGGAAGACGGAAAATTTAATCCTGGCGTTCCTATGACAATAGAGGTCCCTAAAACTTATCGTATGCCGGTTGGCGTTGGGGCAAAGCGTCTTGGGCCAAATTATTCTCGCCCCGGCAGCATACTTATGCCTAAAGATCGGCTTCTTTATCAGGCGCTGGCTGATGAGGCAGCTCCGATAATCGAGAGCGAAACCGACCATGAACGGTCTTTTAGTCATAAGCCAGCAAAGCCTGCAAGCGGAAATATGTTTGTCGCTACGCGAACTTCATGGAACGCTTTACAAAAGGCAAATGCAAAATTTGCACAGGAGAAGTCAGTAAAATATGTAGTGCGTATTGATATTGCCAATTTCTTTGGTTCTCTAAATCAACATACTTTGGTAAACGTACTTGCTGACGCAGGGTATCCTTCTGCGCTTTCCTCAAGATTGGAAAATCTACTGGCTGGATATGCGGGAGAGCGTAGTTCCCGAGGAATTCTTCAGGGCATGTATCCATCAGATTTACTAGGTAATTTTTATCTTGCGCCTATTGATCAGTTCTTGAAAGAGAAGAAGATAATTTCTACCCGATACGTTGACGATATGTATATATTCATCGACAGTGTAGACTCCGCAGATAGTTTAATGCAGGAACTTATACCGGAGTTAAGAAGTTATGATCTTGGCTTAAATGAGGCAAAGTGCAAGATCTTGCCAGCGAGTGCACTTATTACAGAAGAACCTGATCTTGAGGCTTTGTTCGAGGCTGCTGTTGCGGAAGTCTCTGAGCAGCTGTCCGATGAGGATTTTGACGTCGATTATGGATTTCAGGCGGAATGGGAAGATTCCGATGATGAAGATTCAGAAGTTGACGAGGAGATTGATCTTGAATTGGCGGCGACACGAATCCTCTTTGAATCTATTCCTCAGTATCCGGGTTATGAAGAAAATATTGAAAGATTTTGTCTTCCTTTATTTGCAATGTCAGACTCGGACCATGCAGTCTCACATGTAATTGATGCATTTAGAAAGCGTGCTTCAATGTCGCAAATATACTCTGCCTATCTTGCTGAGTTTATTGATAACGAAGAGGTTGCAGAGTTTATGGTGAAATCTTTAGAAGATGCATCTCTAATGGACTGGCAAAAGGTCTGGATTATTGCAGCACTTATGCAAAGAGGAGATGGGCTATCGGATGCCGTCAAAGCTTCGTTAGATCTTCTGCGCGATGCGACGCGTCACGAAGCACTTCGTGCTGTAGCTGCCGTATACGTTGGTCGCTATGGAGATCATTCACGGCGGAAGACGCTTAGAACTCTTTACAACTCAGTGTCCCCTTACATACAGTGCGCTATATATTACTCGTCTCGAAATTGGCAGGGGGCAGAGAGGTCTACAGCCAAAGCAAGTTGGGGGACGCATAACCCGCTAAATCAACTTCTGACCATTGCGATGGAGAATAAGCCAAAGAAAGTATAGGTTCAATGCTGATGCGTAATTTACAGGAGAGCATTTTTGCTTTATAAGCTGCTAATGGATGCCGATTCGCCTACGGCATCCAATTCGCAATTTATTTTACGTGACCAATAAGAGATCAGTTGGGGCAAATTTCGACATTGTACATTTCACTACCCTATGGGAGGAATGCAAAGCGCGCTGGCCGGAGCGCGCCCGAAGACTGTGAACGCTTCATTGTGAAAAAAGATTGACCCTTTTGTTGAAGGTTTTCTTGCGGGCCGTTTTACAACGGCCTTTCAGGCGTTTGAATTCTTACTGATCGCAAGTGATCGCTATATTTTGTCGCTAAACTGGAGGCACGAACAGAGATTCCGAGCTCGATCAACAAATTGGCAGTGATCTCCCAGAGATGCTCGTTTCCTCCAGGCAGACGAGTAAACTCCCCGAGCGGCACACCATACACTGCAAGTGCAAAATCTGTGAAGCCCTTACCGTCATCGTAGGCGTAGTCGAGTTCCATTTGATTGTTGTAACCTAAGTCAATCGACCCGAACACTGGGAAACTGCAGAGACCTCCATCAATCCTTGGCAAGCTTATAGCCGCGTCGATAACCTTTCCGTCTACCTCGACCCACGAATGGTCTAAATAAGGACCGTTGGGCACCTTCACTTGGCCTACGCAGAGTTCGGAAGCTTGCCCAAGCTCGGCAAGCATTATGTACATGATAGCGGAAGTATCATGACAAGCGCCTAGATAAGGCTTCTCCCAAACATCCCTTAGCACCACCTCGAAAACACGGTAAGCAAGCCCGTCTTTTCCGCACTCGTTGCGATGAGTAAATGCACTTGCTAACCAAAGGTGCAGCTGAGATTGTCCCCAGGAAAGTACACCGTCAAGATTATCTTCAGTAAGTGTCATGAATGGTCAGATCGTAATGAACAGGGGGAGTAGTGTAACCCAAGGAAAAACACTGGTGGTAACGCCGTTTGGCCTTCAAAAGAGCACTAAGGGTACAGACGTTGAAGAGCTGAGCGCAGGTCGTCAGAATTGATTAATCGCCAACAAAGTCAGTTGCTTGCTCATCTATATGCCCTCAGCCATAGTGCTTTTTCAGGGGTTGCTTGCTTTTTAGGCCATCTCGACCGACGCACGACAAATTGATGACATTCATGCACGCACCATATCACTAGCTGTTAAACAAGAGTCCAATCATTCGAGGTGGCAACATACGGAGAAATGTTTATAAAAAACCATTGTTGTAATGGATATTCGATGGATTGGTGTCAAATTAACCAAAACATCATGGTTGGCGCGCTTAGTAAAATCTAGTTCATGAATCCATCAGGCCGCAGTCCGGACATACGTAAACGCTGTTTTGCACCGGTGAATAATAAGCGGACGCGCTTGCTGATATCGGGAACCTTGCCGGGCGATAAGTCGCTGACTGTCCAGGAATACTATGGAAACCGCGAGAACAAGTTCTGGGACATGGTGGGCACGGTCATCGGTGCCGACTTGCGCGGCATGGCTTACGACGCTCGCCTGGCTACCTTGCTGTCGCATGGAATCGGCTTGTGGGACATCGTAACTGAAGCTCACCGGCAAGGGAGCCTGGATAGCAATATCAAAGAACGTAACGACAACGATTTGCTGGGATTACTTAAGCGTTATCCCGGCATCAAGGCATTGGAATTCAGCGGCGGAACAGCTGGGGAATTAGGCATGAAGGTGCTGGGTGCGAGAGCATCAGCTTACCAAGTCGTAAAGCTACCTTCGAGTAGCCCGGCATATACGTTGTCATATGTAGAAAAGGCAATGCGGTGGCAGGCCATGCAGTCAATCGTGGCCGACACGTAGTTGGTCGTCAAGCTGCGCTAATTTATACAGACCGGCGGGGATGTACACAGTGAAATTGTAACGATTAGTGGTTACAATTTTATGCTCGATTATCTGTGTGTGATATTTTGCGTATCTTTCTCACTGGTAAGAATGCTATCCTTCAGCAATTGGCTGAGTTCTGCCAGTAGTTGTGAATTTAAAAGAGGAATTTTAATGGATCAGGAAGCTATCGGACGGAGGGCTCAAGACGTGCAGTCTGGCCTTCGAGACGTGTCAGATTTGCGCGTGTCAGCCACCATACCGATCACGCGACAGATCGGCATGGCTGCTCAACTCGCTGTTCACATCCGTGGTCTGGACTCCATCGAGAACATCGTCGGATTCCACGGCTTTTGCAGCAATCTCGGAATCTCGTCTGATTCGCTGCCTACTGTGCTGGGCACACTGGAGCAGATTGGTTGGATACGCGTTGTTCCAAATATCTATGCGCCGACCCGAATTGAGGAGACCATCCCGTATTTTCAGGAAGTCTACGGCGCGCTTGGCGAGCAGTGGTCATTGCGCAGACCCGGTGAACTAGAGCAAGCGACGATGGCCATTATCGATCGCCTCACCGTAGCGCCGGTGCCGCTCGAAACATTGGCGTCCGAACTGGGTCTGAAGGCGGCTGAAATCCAAACGGTCGTGGACATCGGCGACCTCGGCGGCTACCTGCGCCAGTACGACTCGCCCAAGGACCGGGTGCCGATTCTGTACGCGCCTCTATTCACCGAAGAGAACCCGGAGACTCTGCTTAATTTTATTGCAAAAAACCCAGGCACGCACCATGAGATCGAGGCAGTCTTTCGAGCGGCAAAGTCACATCCTGGTGCGCCGATCAGCACGCTGGAACAAACCAATCCCTTGGTTCTCGAATTGGTCAACGAGAACATCTTGCGCGCACCTGCCATCGTCTCATCGGGTGGAGCGCAGTCGTTTGCATTCGCACCATTCAAGACGACCCATCCTCGTGCTATCTTGGAAAAGGCGCGGATTATCCTATCGTGCGTTCGCTATGGTGAAGGTTATTCTTCTATCACCAAAATTTCGGACCCGAGTGCGATCCTCAGAGGACTGAGAGACAGGAAGATGATCGGCCGCACACCCCATTCAAATATCCAATCTCAATATGCGGCTGCGGCAAACATGGGGGTGGGGTGGATTGAGCCTGAAAACGGGCGCTTCCGGTTCCGTCTCTATGACACCGAGGACAACTTGGCTGCGGTAGATCTAGCTATTGCCATGTGCTCGGGCCAGAGCGAGGATGTGTCGTCGTCACTGCTGCTTCCAGCTGAGGTGAAAGGATATTTCTCCAGTTCTGAGCCTGGCGGATTGCTCCTCCCCGAAGCAAACAGAAAGCGCGCTCGCGATGTGATTGCCACGCGCAAATTGGATCCCAAAACCAGCACCGCTGCCCGGCTCGGTCGCGCGCTGCTCGACGACTTGCGAGGAATTCATCGTGTCATCAAGTGATCAAGATCATTCCTATAAGTTGTTGGGCAAGCGCATGGCGTGGGCCTTGGGCTATATACCATTTCTCAATGTCCCCGTGACTCTTCCTGCGGATACAAATTCACGGGCCGGTACGGACTTAACTGATGCAGACGTGTTCGGTTTCCGTTTCAGTGCCAGCGGTGGAGTGTCGCGACTCTTGATCGATTGTAAGACTGCCAGCGGTCGCGCAGTTGATCGTGTGTTGTGGGTCAGGGGGTTACAGGATGTGCTTCACCTTGAGGAGCTCTATCTCTTCAAGAAGAAGATTCCTGAAAGTGCACGGTGGCTGGCGCGTGAACTAAACGTGAATTGCATCGACGATACCGAATTGCATGAGCTCGATGCTCGACTCGGATTAAGTCGCTTGAAGGGACCATATTTTGATGGAGTTGGTTACGACAGTATCGACACGCTGCTCACGTTTCCCAAGGGTAGCGAATACCGCGCTTTGGCGCAGTTTCTCACCACAACTCTTTGGACGCTGAAGCCTGCGCACAGGGTGTTAACCTTGTTGAACCTTGGGCAGCAAAATCATTTACACCGAAAGCTTCGGCCGGACGACCGGGCTCACGTTGGTCTTATCCTTCTTGCAACTCGCTCTCTTGCGATCAGTCTAGGTTTGCTGATAAGTGAGTTGAACGTGCTAGACGTGCTCAAAATCGAAGACCGGCTCCGTGAGGAGCTTCATGGAGGGGCAGAGTCTCTGGCGCAAAAAGTACGTTTTGCAGATGCCATCTACCGACTAACCGGTGAAGTAGATTCAGAACAAGCCATCGATCACAAGGGGTTCCCACTACTTCTTGAGGAGGTCAACCGACTTTTAATCAGGCGCTATGCCCTGAACGATGCCATTCGGATCACCGATTTGGCATTACATTACTTTGCTGCGGGTGCGGGATCCTTACCTCGCCATTTGAGCGGGAGTGACTCTAATCTCTCAGCGAAGATGGCATCTGACATGCTTGCTCTGTTCGTGAAGAGCAACTCGCTCGACACCAGCTTTTCTCGGGCTATCATCGGATTACTGGCGACTGCGCCAGAAGCCGCTGCTGATTCTGCTGATGAACGGCGCACGGAAAGCAAAGACATCGGAGGGCAGATTCCATTGCTAGCACCGCTGCCGCCGTTGGAAGGGAATTAACCTCGTGGCTGAACCCATGAGGAAATAATTCGAGCGCAGTAGGTCAATCATCAAGCGCCGATTTTCGATAATCGATCTTGGCTGATGGTACCGATATTCCAGTACGTTCAAGTTCATTTTTTAGCAGCATGGCCATGCGGAAGTCGAGACGGAAATATCACTTTTGAGTGAATTCATACAATAAGCGAAGAAGTGAATGATATCCGCGCAGGTGTCAAATTAACCAAAATATCAACCAGTTCTGGAAACTGGTCGGCACGCTGGTCGGCGAGGACCTCTATTCACTGCCTTATGCGGACCGCCTGCCGCGCCTCCTCGCGCATCGCTTCGGCCTGTGGGACGTATTGGCCGCGTGCGAGCGCGAAGGCAGTCTCGATTCCGCGATCCGCAGTCCGGCGGCCAATGACTTCGAACGCCTGCACCGGTTGTGTCCAGAGCTGGAAACGGTCGGGTTCAATGGGCAGACGTCGGGCGAGTTCGCGCCGCAGTTCGCGGCGCGGGGCTATCGGGCCGTCGTGCTGCCGTCATCGTCGCCGGCGCACATGGCGCTGACGTTCGAGCAGAAGCTGGCAAGCTGGAGGCGGTTGCTTGGCGATTAAACCCGTCAGCGAGAACCGCGCCTGCTCCAGTACTGGCCCGAATAATTGCCGCATGCTGCAAGGTGCACGCGGCCGCTGCCGTCGTTGACGATGTCCAGGCATTTGCCCAGGCCCGTGAACTGGTTCCACAAACGCACGCCCGGTCCTGGGCCGGTCTGGTCCATGTGCCACTGCTGGCCCGTCACGTTGGCGCAGGATGCCATGCGCACTTGGTCGTTGTTGCCGTCGTTGACCACGTCCAGGCACATGTCCGCGCCGGTAAAGCGCGTCCGCAGGCGCACGAAGCTGTTCTCGGCGTCGGGCGCAATCTCCCACATCTGGCCCGAATAGCGGCCGCAGCGCGCCATGCGCAACTGATCATGGTCGCCCGCGTTGACGATATCGAGGCAGTTGGTGCGCCCGGTAAAGTCGGTGTGCAGGGTCACGGTGGACGGGGTGGCGCTGGCGGCTTGGGAAACGGCAGCGAACAGGAGGGGGAGCAGTCGTCGCATTGTCTTCTCTTGAGTGAATAAATCGGTTGGCGCGGAGGGCGCTATGCCTCCGCCGCGACCAGCGCGGCCAGCACCTGCGCCTCGAATTCGCGTACCGGCAGCGGCCTGCCGAACAAATAGCCCTGGAAGGAATGGCATCCGTGCGCGACGAGAAAATCGCGTTGCGCGGCCGTCTCCACGCCTTCGGCGATCACGTCCAGACCCAGGCCCCGCCCCATGGCGATGATCGTCTGGGCCACCATCGCGTCGCGCTGGCTGGCCGGCAGCTCGTCGACGAACGACTTGTCGATCTTGAGCTGCGTGAGCGGCAGCTTGGTCAGGTAGTTGAGCGAGGAATTGCCGGTGCCGAAGTCGTCGAGCGAGATGCTGAAGCCGTTGACCCGGAGGACGTGCAGCTTGCGGATCGACGCGTCGAGGTCGCCGAACGCGAGGCTTTCCGTGACCTCGAGCTTCAGCTTGTCCACGGGCGCCCCCGTACGCCTGACTTCGGCCAGGATGTCGTCGACGAAGCTGGCGGATTCGAACTGGCGCGCACTGATGTTCACGGCAAGGGTCAGGCCACGCATGGCCTCGTGATGCGCCCATGCGGCGAGCTGACGGCAGGCCGTGGCGAGCACCCAGCGTCCGATCGGTTCGATCAGTCCGGTCTCCTCGGCCAGAGGAATGAACGCGGCGGGAGAAAGGGCGCCGCGTTCGGGGTGCGTCCAGCGCAGCAGCGCCTCGGCCCCGATCGGACGTCCGCAGGCATCGACCTGGACCTGGTAATGCAGCGTCAGCGCGTCGTCGCGGATGGCGTCGCGCAACGCTTTCTCGAGCCAGTTGCGGCCGTCGAGCTCGGCCTGCATCTCGTCCTCGAAGGCGCGCACCGTATTCCGTCCGCTCTGCTTGCTCTTGTACAGGGCCAGCTCGGCCTGGCACAGCAAGGCATCGGGGCTGTCCGCGCCGTCGCGAAACAACGTGACGCCCAGCGAGCCGGTGCAGGTCAGCCGGTGGCCGTCGAGCATCATCGGCTCGGCGATCGCCGTCCTGATGGCGTCGGCGGCGAGCAGGGCGCGGGCCGCCGCCGTATTCCGGTCCGTGCCGAGGCGTTCGGTCAGCAGCACGAAGCTGTCGCCGCTGAACCGGCCCAGCGTATCGTCGTCGCGCATGATCGAACGGATGCGGCGCGCCACTTCCACGAGCAGCCGGTCGCCCACGGCATGTCCAAGGGAGTCGTTCAGCTTCTGGAAGTGGTCGAGGTTCACCATCATGACGGCGCCGAACTCCCGGGCGCTGCCGGCACCGGCCATGGCCTGGGCCATGCGGTCTGCGAGCAGGAAGCGGTTCGGCAGGTCGGTCAGGTGATCGAACGACTTGAGGCGCTCGGCAAGGGCATGGGCCTGTTTTTCCGCCGTGATGTCCTGCAGGTTGCCGACATAATGGATCGTCCGGCCCTGCGCGTCCGGTACCGCCGTGATCGAGAGCCGCGCCGTGTACGGGCTGCCGTCGCGATGCCGGTTGATCACCTCGCCGGTCCAGTACCCGGTCGCCGTCAGCGTCGACCACATGGCGTGGTAAAAACCGTCCTCGTGCAATCCGGAGCGCAGGAGCCGCGGACTCTGGCCGATGGCTTCCAGGGCTGCGTAGCCGCTGATGCGGGTGAAAGCGGCGTTGACGCGCTCGATGTGTCCCTGGGCATCGGTGATCAGCATGCCATCCTGGCTTTCGAAGGCGACCGAGGCGACGCGCAGTTCGCGTTCGGCGCGGCGGCGTTCGGTGATGTCGCGCGCGACGGCAAGGACACCCGCGGTCTCGCCGTCGTCCGCCCGGATCGGCACCTTGATCACTTCCAGGTCGCGCAGGGTGCCGTCCGGCGCGGCGATCGCTTCCTCGTACCTGTGCGGCTGGCCCGTGCGCAGGACCTGCTCGTCGCTTTCCTTGCTGAACGCGGCGAACGCCTTGTCCGCGAACAGGTCGTCGTCGGTGCGCCCGATGATCCTGTCCTCCGGCAGGCCGAGCAGGGACTGGGCGCCGGCATTGCAGTGGACGTAGACGTTGTTCCTGTCTTTCAGCGCCATGGCATCGGGGCTGTTTTCGACCAGCGTGCGGAGCTGGGCTTGCTCGACCATGAGCGCGCGGGCGGTCCGCTGGATCTCGGCGGTGCGCGCATGGACGGCGCGGCGCAGGAACCGGATCCACAGCAGGGTGGCGGCCAGCGCCGAGAGCGCGCCGAGGATCACGAACGCGAGGATGCGCAGGTAGGGCCGGAACTGTATCGGCTGGTTGAACCACTTGTGCCGCAGCGCTTCGCGCTCCGCCGGCGTGATGCGCGCCATGCCTTGCTCGACGAGATCGAAGGTCGCCTTGTCGCCCTTGGCGACGGCCCAGCGAAACTGCCCCGAATACAACGTAAAGGTTTTGGCGAACTTCTTCTGGTCGCGGTAGAGATAGAGATAGTAGTTCGCCGGACTGTCGTCCATGCAAAAGATCTTGATGTCGCCGGCGCGGACGGCATCCAGGATGGCGACGTAGCCGGGGTAGGCGACCTGGTTCGTGATGCCTTGCCTGGCCAACTGTTCGGCGCAGGCATCGCCGCGCTGCACGCCGACCAGGAAGCCGTTCAGCGACTGGACGTCATGGATGCCTGAAATCGACGGATCGACATAGATGCCGACCGTCTGCGTGTCGTACGGCCGGGAGAAATCGTAGAACGCATCGCGCCCCGGCGTCCGGAAAATCATGTCGATCACGTCGGCCCGGCGGTCCTGCATCGTCTGGAGTGCGTTGCTCCACTGCATGGGCTGGAGGTCGACGTGGACGCCTGTCTTTTGTTCCCACAGGTGCCAGAGGTCGACGATATATCCCTCGGGGCGCCCGTTCGTGTCCAGGAAAAGATAAGGGGGATAGTTGTTGTCGGTAACGACGTGCAGGGGCCTGGCATCGGCGTGCAACGCGTATGCCAGCAGCGCGCAAACCAGCACGAGCTGGCGGCGCAAGACGCTTCCCGGCGAGATGGAAGCCATCAAGCCCATTGAGTTCCCTCCGCACGCTGTGCCTCGGCTGCGTGCCGGTGCCGGCCCTGGCAGCACGGCGGTTATCTGTCTTGTGTGGGTCGAGGCTTTATATGCTGACCTGTTTTTTTGATTAAAAGCTTAACATGGATATTGGGAAACTTTACAAGATTATGGCTTCGTGGCAACAAAAGCTGGAAGTGCCCTTTTTTTTCGCAGCAATGTCCCCATATCGGTCCCATCCCCATTCACGGCGCCACGACACACCCAGGCGCCGCTTTTTCCCGACCCCAGCAGGCAATGCGTGACCAGCGTCCCGAGGATGACGCTGCGATAGCTATTTCGCTATCCCGGGCGCATGCCAGACGAAGGGGCGGGATCACATTGAAAGGAAACCCATGAAAGAAGATCTGATCGAAATGAATGGCAAGGTTACCGAAGTGCTGCCGGAGATGCGTTTCCGCGTGGACCTCGAGAACGGTCACCAGCTGGTCGCGTACACGTCCGGCCGGATGAAGAAGAACCACATCCGCATCATCGCCGGCGACCGCGTCACGCTGGAGATGTCGCCGTATGACCTGAACAAGGGGCGCATCGTGTTCCGCCATCTCGAAACCCGCGGCACCCCCGCGCCGTCGGCCGCGCGCCAGCGCCGCCGTTGAGCGGCGGGCGATAGCAACACAACGGCCGCCGACGCGGCCGTATTTCGTTCTAGTAGATGCGGACGCTGTTCGCGCTCTGGCGTTTCAGGTGCGCCAGCTTGGCGGAGTACAGCTGGCGATTATCCGACTTCGTGCTCGTGTCGATCGCCAGCGCGAGCTGTTCGCGCGCTTCTTTTGCCTCGCCCAGCTGCAGCAGCGTCACCGCCAGCCAGAAGTGGAACTCGTCGTAGTAGGGCGCGCGTTTGATTTCGCGTTCGAACAGTTTGCGCGCGGCGTCGTAGTCGCCCGCCTTGAGCGCGACCATGCCCTTGTCGAAGTACTGGAACGGCGGGACCGGCTCGATGCTGGCCACGCGCCGCGCCATCTCGGCCGCTTCGGCCGTGCGGCCCGTCGCGGCCAGCAGGGGACCCAGGTTCTGCATCACGACGAGGCTTTCCGGTTCGCGTTCGAGGGCCGTGCGCAAGGCCCGTTCGGCCATGACGAGGTCGCCGTGGCGCTGGTAGATGACGCCCAGCGTGTTGTAGGCGATCGCGTTCGGCGGATTGGTCGCCACCGCGGCGCGTGCCCACCAGTAGGCGTCGTCGATCTTGCCCTGCACGAGCGACTCGGCGGCGCGGTTGTTGAGGTACAGCGCGACGATGTCTTCTTCTTCCAGCTGGCGCGTATGGAAGCGGCTCGCGTCCGGCGGCGGCAGGAAGTCGACGACCAGTTCGTGCTCCGACGTTTCGTCGTACAGCAGGCCGTTGCGCTTGCGGTGGCCGAGCGCGATGTTGACGTGCGACGCCACGAGATAGATGCCGCCGTCGCGGCTCCAGGTCTCGTCCGCGAGCACGCTGCGGAAGCGCACCGTCATGCCCAGTTCGCGCGCGAAGGCGGCCGTCATGACGACGAGCGACAGGCAGTTGCCGGCGCGCGCCTCGTACGTTTCGGCCGCCGTGCGGGTGCGGCTGGAATCGTACTCGAGCTTCAGGTCGGTCTTGCTGTACAGCGCGTCGATCAGGCCACGTTCCAGCCCCTTGTTGCGCAGATGCGCTTCGAAGGCGGGACTGTGCAGGTAGGCCTGCATGGCGGGGCTCAGCGTGAACAGGTTGTGTGCGCCGATGGTCTCGGACGGCGGCTTGAACGACGCGTCGGCGAACAGCGGCGGCGGGGCGGATAGTTGCGGTGTGCTGGCGCAGCCGCCCAGCAGCAGGGGTAATACGATCAGCAGGGACGCCAGGCGTTTCATGTCTCCTCCTCGGCCGGCGGTTCGTCGATTCTAGGTCTTGTGAATCAAGTATCTGCCCGTCCGGGGCGGAAGTAAAGACGCGCTACTGGTCGTCGTGGAAGGCTTCGTGCAGTTCGTCGAGCAGCTCGGCCGTTTCCTCGTCGGAGAGGCCCAGGTAGGCGAGCGCGCGCGCGCCGCCCTTGTTCCATTCGAGCGATTCGGCGTCGCCCTGGTATTTGCGGATCGCGCTTTCGGCCAGCAGCGACAGCGCGACGAGCGAACGCACCGTCGACGTCGTGTTGGCGTCGTCCAGCACCGCGTAATCGTGGTGGTGCAGGATGGACCACGCGACGTCTTCCGACAGGCCCCAGTTGCGCGCCAGCAGGGTGCCGATGGCCGTGTGGCTCGTGTTGTGGCGCTCTTCTTCCAGCGCCGTGAACGGACGGTCCGTCTCCAGCGACGCCGCGGCGTACGTGCCGGCGTAGTCGGGGAAGCGGTCCATCAGCAGCGGCACGCCGGTATCGCAGAACAGGCCGAACGTGTGCGCCACGTCGGCCTCGCCGATGCGCAGGCGGCGCGACAGGAACACCATCGCCTCGGCGCGGCGGCTCGACACTTCCCAGAAGCTGGCCAGCGCCGCGCTGTTGGCCGGGATCGCCCGGCGCGCGAGCAGGCCCGTCATCAGCGACGCGACCTGGTTAATGCCGAGGAACAGGATTGCCTGCTCGATCGACTTGGCCTTGCGCCGGCCCCCGAAGATGGATGAATTGGCAAGTTTCAGCAGCGCGCCCGACATGCCGACGTCGTTGGCGACGATGCGGCCGATGGCGGCCGGGCTCGGATCGGACGACGCGAGCTCCCGTTGCAGGTCGGCGAGCAGGCTGGGACGCGGCGGGATCCGGATCGACTTGATCAGGGCGTCGACGGGATCCTCGGCGAAGGCGCTTGGGCGCGCCAGGGCAGCTGCTGTACTCATGACGGGAAGGGAACAAAATGATGCTGCACGGAAATCCATGCGGAGTTTGTCACTATAAACCAGTGTCGTTGAAGTTGCAGCAAAGTATTGCTTTTGTGTAGCGAAACCGACAGTGCGACCTGTCAAATCTTAACAATATAGAATTGCTCCATGTCCTCAACCATCCTTGCCGACATTGATTTTCTAGCACCCTCGCATCTGGTGGCGCGCCAGCTGATCGGCGTCACGGTGCTCGTCGACGGCGTCGGCGGCCGCATCGTCGAGACGGAGGCCTATGACGGCGAAGATCCCGCCTCGCACAGCTATTCCGGCCCCACCGACCGCAACTTCGCGATGTTCGGCCCGCCGGCCCACGCCTATGTCTACCGCTCGTACGGCATCCACTGGTGCCTGAACTTCGTCTGCCGGGAAGAGGGGCATGGTGCCGGGGTGCTGATCCGCGCGCTCGAACCCGTGACGGGCATCGAGACGATGGTCGAGCGGCGCGGCACGCGCGACCACTGGCTGTTGTGTTCCGGGCCTGGCAAGCTGTGCCAGGCACTGGGCGTGACGCGCGACCTGAACGGCCGCTCGCTGGCCGCGGCGCCGTTCGAACTGGCGCCGGCACCCGCCGGCATCGACGTGGTCAGTGGGCCGCGCATCGGGATTTCGAAAGCCGTCGACGTGCCCTGGCGGTTCGGCCTGGCCGGGTCGCGCTGGGTCAGCAAGCCGTTCCGCTGAACGGTCAGCGGCCGTTGGCGGCCCGCCTCGGTCGTGGCGCTTCTTCCTCGTCCTGCGTCGCATGATGCGCGAGCGCGGGCCGGACGCGCATCGGACTGTCGGCGGCACGCCGTTCGATCGGGGCTGGTGCATCGTCCTGAGCATCCTCGATGCGGAAGATTGCCACGGCGCGTGCCAGGTTGACGGTCTGCTCGTGCAGGCTGGCCGCCGCCGCCGCGGCCTGTTCGACGAGCGCGGCGTTCTGCTGCGTCATGTCGTCCATCTGGCCGACGGCGAGATTGACTTCGGCGATGCCCTCGGCCTGCTCGCTGCTGGCGGCGCTGATGCGGTTGATGATGTCGTTCACCTGCTGCACCGACGCGACCACGCTGCCCATGCTCGAGCCCGCCTCGTTGACGGAAGCGCTGCCGTTGTCGATGATCGCCACCGAATCGGCGATCAGCGCCTTGATCTCCTTGGCGGCCGATGCGGAGCGCTGCGCGAGCGTGCGCACCTCGCTGGCCACGACGGCGAAGCCGCGTCCCTGTTCGCCGGCGCGCGCCGCTTCGACGGCGGCGTTCAGCGCGAGCAGATTGGTCTGGAACGAGATGCCGTCGATGACGCCGGTGATCTCGACGATCTTGCGCGAGCTGGCGCGGATCGACTCCATCGTGGCGACGGCGCGGTCGACGGCCTGGCCGCCGCCACGATGG
>NZ_JBKYMO010000036.1:0-22086 GCF_047302915.1 Massilia sp. CT11-108
GGTCAAGGGCATGGGCGGCGCCCGGCAGCAGCCCCAGCTTCACTTCCGGCAGCGCGATCTGCGCACCCGGCAGCGCCACGCGGTAGTTGGCGCCCAGCGCCAGTTCCAGGCCGCCGCCCATGCACACGGTGTGGATCGCGGCGACGACAGGCTTCGCCGAATTCTCGACCGTGCGGATCAGGGTGTGCAGAGTCGGTTCCGTGAGCGCCTTCGGCGAGTTGAATTCGCGGATGTCGGCACCGCCCGAAAACGCCTTGCCCGCGCCCGTGATGACGATGGCCTTCACGGCCGGATCCTGCGCGGCGCGATTCAGGCCTTCGACGGCGGCGGTACGCGTCGCCAGGCCGAGGCCATTGACGGGCGGGTTGTTCAGCGTGATGACGGCGACGTCATCGATGACCTGGTAGTCGGCGCTCATGGGTCTCCTTGCGTGGGTGTGATTGTCGGTGGCGACAATATAACCGCTAAAAGAACGGTCGTGTTATTTTTGATCCGTGCCGGGCAGGCGATAGTCCCGGAACTGTTCGCGCAAGCGGTTCTTCTGGATCTTGCCGGTCGCCCCGGTCGGCAGAGAGTCCACGAACAGCACGTCGTCCGGCATCCAGAACTTCGCGACCTTCCCGTCGAAGAACCGCAGCAGCTCCTCGCGCGTCACCTCGGCTTCCGGCCGCCGCACGACGACGAGCACGGGCCGCTCGTCCCATTTCGGATGCCGCACGCCGATGCAGGCGGCCTGCAGCACGCCCGGGTGCGCCATCGCGATGTTCTCGAGGTCGATCGATCCGATCCACTCGCCGCCGGACTTGATGACGTCCTTGCTGCGGTCCGTGATCTGCATGTAGCCGTCCGCGTCGATGGTCGCCACGTCGCCGGTCGGGAACCAGCCGTCCTGCAGCACGTCGCCGCCCTCGTCGCGGAAGTACCGCGAGATGATCCACGGCCCCTTGACGAGCAGGTGGCCGAACGTAAGTCCGTCCCACGGCAGCTCATTGCCGTCGTCGTCGACGATCTTCATGTCCACGCCGAAGATGGCGTGGCCCTGCTTGCGCAGCACGGCGCGCTGCCCGGCGACGGGCAGGTCGCGGTGCCGCGCCAGCAGGCCGCAGGTCGTGCCGAGCGGCGACATCTCCGTCATGCCCCAGGCGTGGATGACCTCGATGCCGAAGCGGTCGATCAGCGTGTCCATCAGCGCGGGTGGGCACGCGGCGCCGCCGATGACCGTGCGGCGGAACGTCGAGAACGTGAGCCCGCTCTGCAGCGCGTAATTGATCAGGCCGAGCCAGACCGTCGGTACGCCCGCCGAGAACGTGACGCCCTCGGCCTCGAACAGGTCGTACAGCGATTTGCCGTCGAGCGCCGCGCCGGGCAGCACCAGCTTGGCGCCGGACAGCAGCACGGAATACGGCAGGCCCCACGCGTTCACGTGGAACATGGGCACGACGGGCAGCACGACGTCGCGCCCGGCCACGTTCAGCGCGTTGGGCAGCGCGGACGCGTACGCGTGCAGCACCGTCGACCGATGCGAATACAGCGCCCCCTTCGGATTGCCCGTCGTGCCGGACGTGTAGCACAGCGACGCGGCCGCGCGCTCGTCGAGTTCGGGCCAGTCATAATCTTCCGACGCCGCGGCGAGCAGGTCTTCGTAGCACAGCAGGTTCGGCATGCTGCCGTCCGAAGGCAGGTGCGCCCGGTCGCTCATCAGCACGAACGCCTTCACGGTCGGGCACAGCGGCGCGATCGCCGCCACCAGCGGCAAGAACGTCAGGTCGAAGAACAGCAGCTGGTCGTCGGCGTGGTTGACGATGTACGCGATCTGCTCGGGATGCAGGCGCGGATTGATCGTGTGCAGCACGGCGCCCGAGCCGGACACGCCGTAATACAGTTCCAGGTGCCGGTAGCCGTTCCACGCCAGCGTGCCGACGCGCTCGCCCATCGCGATGCCCTGCGCCTGCAGGACGTTCGCCACGCGCCGCGCCCGCGCTGCGCACTCGCGCACGCTGTAGCGGTGCATGTCGCCCTCGACCCGGCGCGAGACGATCTCGCTGCCGCCGTAATGCCGTGCGGCGAACTGGATGATGCTGGAGATTAACAGGGGCTGGTCCATCATCCGGCCCATCAACGGAACAGGAGTCATCGGTCTCTCTGGGTTGCTTGTGGGAAGCCGAGTTTCGAACGCTCGTACGGAAAACGTCAACGGAATTCGATGCTGCACTGCACCAGCCCGACATTACCAAACGGTTACGGAATGTAACCCGAATAGGCCGCGCACGTCTTGCGCCCATAGAATCCGCGCGTGTGCGGTAAAATCCGCGCACGAAGAACCAATCAACCCGAGGAAGCGTTATCAGCACCCGCACCGCCGACGATCTGCCATTCGACAATTCCTTTGCCGAACTGCCGCCCGCGTTTTATACGCGCCTGATGCCGACGCCCCTGCCCGCGCCCTACTTTGTCGCGGCCAGCGCGCCGGCTGCGCGGCTTGTCGGGCTCGACGCCGCCGACCTCGCGCGCGAGGATGTCGTCGCCGTCTTCACGGGCAACCACGTCCCGCCCCGCTCGCAGCCGCTGGCCGCCGTCTATTCCGGCCACCAGTTCGGCCACTGGGCCGGCCAGCTGGGCGACGGCCGCGCGATCCTGCTGGGCGACATCGACGGCCCCGAGGGCCGCATGGAACTCCAGCTGAAGGGCGCCGGCATGACCCCGTACTCGCGCATGGGCGACGGCCGCGCCGTGCTGCGCTCGTCGATCCGCGAGTTCCTGTGTTCCGAGGCGATGGCCGCCCTCGGCATCCCGACGACGCGCGCGCTGATGGTGACGGGTTCGAACCAGAGCGTGATCCGCGAATCGATGGAGACGGCCGCCGTCGTCACCCGCATGGCGCCGTCGTTCGTGCGCTTCGGCTCCTTCGAGCACTGGCGCTACCGCGACAAGCCGGAAGAACTGCGCACCCTGGCGGACTACGTCATCAAGACGTTCTATCCGGACCTGGCCGGCGCCCCCAATCCCTGTCTCGCCCTGCTCGAGGAAGTCACGCGCCGCACGGCGCGCATGATCGCGCACTGGCAATCCGTCGGCTTCATGCACGGCGTGATGAACACGGACAATATGTCGATCCTGGGCCTCACGCTGGACTATGGCCCGTTCGGCTTCATGGAAGCGTTCGACGTCGACCACATCTGCAACCACACGGACCAGGGCGGCCGCTATTCGTACGCGAACCAGGTGCCCGTCGGCCACTGGAACTGCTATGCGCTGGCGAACGCGCTGCTGCCGCTGATCGAGGACCAGGAAGCGGCGCAGGCGGCGCTTGACGTGTATGTCGACGCCTACGGCGAAAAGTTCGATGAACTGCTGCGCGCCAAGCTCGGGCTCAAGTCGACGCAAGAGAACGACCGCGCGCTGGCCGACGACATGTTCAAGGTCATGCAGGCGAACCACGTCGACTTCACACTGTTCTTCCGCCGCCTGGGCGACCTGCGCCTGGAAGAACCCGAAACGGATGCGCCGCTGCGCGACCTGTTCCTCGACCGCCCCGCGTTCGACGCGTGGGCCGTCGCCTACCGCGCGCGGCTGCGCCAGGAAATGAGTGTCGATGCGGCGCGCCGGGTTGCGATGCACGCCGTCAACCCCAAATATATACTGCGCAACTACCTGGCCCAGGTGGCCATCGAAAAGGCGCAGAATGGCGACTTTGAAGAAGTGCGCAGGCTGCTCGGCGTGCTCGAGCGTCCGTTCGACGACCAGCCGGAAAACGACGCCTATGCCGCACTGCCGCCGGACTGGGCATCTCATCTCGAAGTGAGCTGCTCTTCCTGAATACGATTTACAACGAGGGATCATGACCGACAAAGTGACAAAGACCGACGCCGAATGGCGCGCCCAGCTGGACCCGATGGAATACCAGGTCACCCGCCACGCGGCGACCGAGCGCGCGTTCACGGGCAAGTTCTGGGACCACCATGAGCACGGCATCTATCACTGCGTGTGCTGCGACACGCCGCTGTTCGAGTCGGACGCGAAGTTCGATTCCGGCTGCGGCTGGCCCAGCTATTTCAAGGCCCTCGATCCGGACAACGTGATCGAGAAGGTCGACCGCAGCCATGGCATGGTGCGCACGGAAATCATCTGCGCCGTCTGCGATGCCCACCTGGGCCACGTGTTCCCGGACGGCCCGCCGCCGACCGGCCTGCGCTATTGCATCAACTCGGCCGCGCTCCGCTTCGAGCCGATCTGAACCAGGGGCGACGTACCGATGAAATTCCTGTTCGACCTGTTCCCGGTCATCCTCTTCTTCCTCGTCTATAAAGTCGCGGACGGCCACCAGGACGCGGCGCACGCGCTCGTCCAGCAATACATGGGCGGCCTGATCGCCGGCGGCAGCGTCACGCCCGACCAGTCGCCGATCATCCTGGCCTCCGCGGTCGGCATCATCGCGACCATCCTGCAGATCCTGTACCTGCTGGCGCGCGGCCGCAAGGTGGACGGCATGCTGTGGCTGTCCCTCGGCGTCATCGTCGTGACGGGCGGCGCGACCATCTATTTCCACGATCCGGACTTCATCAAGTGGAAGCCGACGATCCTGTACTGGGCCTTCGCGCTGGCGCTGTTCGTCGCGCAGGTCGGCTTCCGCAACAACCTGATGCGCAAGGTGATGGAAGCGCAGATCCGCCTGCCGGATGCCGTGTGGGCCAAGGTCGGCTATGCATGGATGGGCTTCTTCGCCGCCATCGGCGTGCTGAACCTCGTGATGGCCTTCATCGTCTTCAAGGGCAACACGGGCGCGTGGGTGAATTTCAAGCTGTTCGGCATCACGGGCATCTTCTTCGCGTTCATCGTCATCCAGACGCTGATGCTGTCGAAGTACATCGAAGAACGCGAGCAGCCGCAGGGCAAGGGAGACGCATGATGGACGACCGCGTGGAACGCATCCGGCAGTCACTCGACGCCGCATTGAGCCCGTCCGTACTGGAGGTCGGCGACGATTCGCACCTGCACGCAGGGCATCCCGGCGCGGCCTCCGGCGGGGGGCATTACCGAGTGAAAATCGTTTCGGAACGCTTCGAGGGACTGAGACTGGTCATGCGACATCGACTGGTATATGATGCCGTGCAAGGTATGATGCACACCGACATACATGCCCTGGCGATTACCGCCGTCGCGCCCTCGGAGCAGTCGTGACGGCGTGTTTTTCGGAAGTCTTAAGTGAGATGTAAGTAAGTCGATCCAGAATCCGCTACGCACTACAAAAACTAATCAAATCCTCGTCCAAGCAACCCCCTCACAGGAAACAAAATGACTTTTAAGCCAGCACGGCTGCTGTTAGCCCTGATCGCTATCGCCGCATCGTTTGCGTACTCGCCTTCGTTCGCACAGAACCTCGCCGTGGTGAACGGCAAAGCCATTCCGTCGTCGCGCGCCGACGCGATCGTCAAGCAGGTCGTGGCGCAAGGCCAGGGCACCGACAGCCCGCAACTGCGCGACGCAATCAAGAAGGACCTGATCTCGCGCGAAGTGATGATGCAGGAAGCGATCAAGCAAGGGTACGACAAGAATCCTGAAGTCAAGGCGGCATTGGAGAACGCCCGCCAGACCATCGTGATCAACGCCCTCGCCCGCGACTACATCACGAAGCACCCGGTGTCCGACGCCGAAGTGAAGGCCGAGTACGACCGCTTCGCGAAGCAGACCGGCGACAAGGAATACCACGTGCGTCATATCCTGTTCGCGACCGAAGACGAAGCGAAGGCAGCCATCGCCAAGCTGAAAGGCGGCGCCAAATTCGAAGACCTGGCCAAGGGATCGAAAGACACCGGCACCGCCAACAACGGCGGCGACCTGGATTGGGCCAGCCCGTCGTCGTTCCCGCCGGAATTCGCAGCGGGCTTCACCAACCTGCAGAAAGGCGCGATCACCGACACCCCGGTCAAGACCCAGGTGGGCTACCACGTGATCAAGCTGGACGACGTCCGTCCGGCCAAGCTGCCGACGCTGGACGAAGTCAAGCCGCAGATTTCCGAAGCGCTGACCCAGCAGAAGCTGGCCGCGTTTCAAGAGGAAATGGTCAAGAAGGCAAAGGTACAGTAACATTGCAGCGCCGGCGGCTTCGGCCGCCGGTTTTCGTCGCCACGGCGACATTTCGTGTTGACCACCGGATCCACCACCGGTTTTAGATAGGATCGAATAAATGATTGTGAAGCCAGCCCGCCTGTTGTTAGCCATGACCGCGATGGTAGCCCTGCCGTCGTTCGCGCAGAACGTTGCGACCGTCAATGGCAAGCCCATCCCCGCGGCCAAGGTTGACCAGGTGGTCAAGCAGGTCGTCGCCCAGGGCAAGGCAACCGATTCCCCGCAACTGCGCGAGGCAATCAAGAAGGACCTGATCGGC
Source organism: Massilia sp. CT11-108 (assembly GCF_047302915.1). NCBI lineage: Bacteria > Pseudomonadati > Pseudomonadota > Betaproteobacteria > Burkholderiales > Oxalobacteraceae > Massilia > Massilia sp. CT11-108. Next base: position 6,386 of record NZ_JBKYMO010000036.1, read on the forward strand.
CGCGAAGTCCTGATCCAGGAAGCCGACAAGCAAGGCGTCGGCACCCGTCCGGACGTCAAGAACGCAATCGACAACGCACGCCAGAGCATCATCATCAATGCGATGCTGGCCGATTACATCAAGAAAAACCCGGTCAAGGACGCCGACATCAAGGCCGAGTACGACAAGTACAAGGCACAGATGGGCGACAAGGAATACCACGCCCGTCACATCCTGGTCGGCACGGAAGACGAAGCCAAGCAGATCATCGCCAAGCTGAAGGGCGGCGCCAAGTTCGAAGACCTGGCCAAGCAGTCGAAAGACCCGGGCTCGGCAGCGAACGGCGGCGACCTGGACTGGGCAAGCCCGGCCTCGTTCGTGCCTGAGTTCTCGAAGGCCATGACCTCGCTGAACAAAGGCCAGATCACCGAGACCCCGGTCAAGACGCAATACGGCTACCACGTGATCAAGCTGGAAGACGTCCGCGCCGCCAAGATCCCGCCGCTGGAAGAAGTCAAGCAGCAGGTCGCGGAATCGCTGCAACAGCGCAAGCTGGCCGCATTCCGTGAAGAGCTGATGAAGAAGGCCAAGATCCAGTAATCAGGTCACGCCTGAAAAAAGCGCTCCTCGTGGGCGCTTTTTTTTGACCAATTTGTTCGACCATACAACAAACTCGAGACGCCCATGACATTCCGCCATTCCGCCGCCCTCATCCTGTCCGCCCTGGCCGCAAGCGCCGCGACAGCCGCGACCACCCTGCCCCTGTACGTCGGCCAGCCGCTGGCCGGCGCCAAGGTCATGTTCGGCGACTTCGACGTGCAAAAGCCGCTGGACGGCGATGCCGGCCGCATGGACGACGATCCGAAGCTGAAGAACGCCGTCGTCGAAGCCCGCCGCACCAGCAAGGATGCGGCCGCCGACGCGCTCGGCCTGACCTGGAAGGACGCGTGGTTCTCGACCGTGCGCGTGGAGAGCGCACCGCTCGACCTGCGCCCGTACCTGGCCAAGGGCACGGTCTCGTTCGACCTGAAGGTCAATGAACTGGCCAAGGGCGGCCTGAACTTCCGCATCGACTGCGGCAAGAATTGCGAGCGCAAGGTCACCGACGTGCTCCCCGCACGCGCGGCCGAGGGCAAGGGCTGGCAACACCTCAGCTATGCGCTGTCGTGCTTCTACCGCAAGGGCGACGACTTCAGCGCCGTGACGAAACCGTTCGCGCTGGACGGCACGGGCGCCGGCGACGTGGAGATCGCGAACATCCGCATCGACAAGGCGGGCAAGCCGAACCAGGCGTGCCCGGACTACCGCACGGTCAGCGTGACCCCGTCGCCGCTGAACGAATCGTGGTCGCTCGACTGGTGGATGCCGCGCCATGAAGAGAAACTGGCCGAGATCGCGCGCCGCAAGGCCGCCGGCGAGCGCACGGAACTCGTCTTCATCGGCGACTCCATCACGCACCACTGGGAAAAAGAGCAGCCTGAGCTCTTCAAGACGTTCTACGGCAAGTACAACGCGCTGGACCTGGGCTATGGCGGCGACCGCACGGAAAACGTCCTGTGGCGCCTGCAGCATGGCGAGATCGACGGCATCGACCCGAAGGTCGCCGTCCTGATGATCGGCACCAACAACACCGGCTTCCGCCAGGAAGCGCCGGAACTGATCCATGCTGGCATCAAGCGCGACATCGCGGAAATCCGCAAGCGCCTGCCGAAGGCGAAGATCCTGCTGCTGGCGATCTTCCCGCGCGGCGAGAAGCCGGACGACACCTTGCGCGTCCTGAACGAGAAGGTCAACGCGATGCTGCCTAAGCTGGCAGACAACAAGCACGTGTTCTTCCTGAACATGAACAAGGCGTTCCTGGGGCCGGACGGCACCCTGTCGAAAGACATCATGCCCGACCTGCTGCATCCGAACGCCGAAGGCTACAAGATCTGGCAGCGCGAGATGCAGCCGGAACTGGACAAGCTGATGCGCTGACACGTTCCGACCGCATGAACGATAGTCTTGCAGGGATGCTCGAGGCGGCGCAACGTCCCGTATCCCGGTCGCGCCGGCAATTCCTGCACGCCACGTGCGGGGCGGCAGCTGTCGGCGTGCTTGGCACGGCACGTGCGCTGTCCGCCTCGCCACGCCAGCGCGTCATCGTCGACAACGATTTTTCGGGCGACCCCGACGGCCTGTTTCAGCTGGCCCATCACCTGGCCTCGCCTTCCGTCGAGATTCCGTTCGTGATCGGGTCGCATATCCACGTCAACGACTTCCTCGACCCGACGGCGGCCCAGCCGGAGAATGCCGCCGCGAGGGCGCGCGAACTCTACGCAACGATGAAACCGGGTCCGCGGCCGCCCGTCGTCGCCGGGCGCAACGCGGCCCTGTCGGCCGACGCCATGCCGGAACTGAACGAGGCGGCGGGCCGGATCATCGGCGAGGCGCTGCGCACCGACACCGCGCTGCCCCTCTATTACGCCGCCGGCGCGGGCCTCACCGACCTGGCCGTGGCGTTGATGCATGAGCCGCGCATCGGCCGCAAACTGACGCTCGTCTGGATCGGCGGGATGGAGCATGCCGACCTGCTGCCTGGCGTGCCGCAGCGCCGCGACGCCGAATACAATCTCACGATCGACCTCGCGGCCGCGCGGTGGATATTCAACCGGTCGGACGTCGAGGTCTGGCAAGTGCCGCGCAACGTCTACCGCCAGCTCAACATCGGCTATGCGGAACTCGACGAGGGCCTGCGCCCCGCCGGAAAACTCGGCGCGTTCCTGATCCGGCAACTCGAGCGCGTATCACGGCGGATGGGCGCCAACTTCGGCGAAACCTATATCCTGGGTGACAGTCCCCTCGTCACGCTTACGGCGCTCCAATCCGCGTTCGATCCGGATACGTCGTCGAGCGACTACGTCGTACGGCCAACGCCCCGCCTCGCCGCGGACGGACACTACGAGGTCCACGCCGGCGGCCGCCCGATGCGGGTCTACAGGACCATCGATACACGGCTTACGTTCGCAGACATGTTCGCGAAGTTCGCCAGGAGCGGACTGTAGCCGGCGGCTGGACCTGCCGAAGATGTTACTCTACAGTACGTACATCTCGACAACCGGACCACCTATGTTACTCATCGCTACCATCCTGACCGCCATCGTCATCGCCATCCACGTCTACATCGTGCTGATCGAGACCATCCTGTTCCGCACGCGCGGCAGGAAGGTGTTCGGCATCAAGGAAGACCGGGTAGAGGCGCTCGCGCCGCTGATGTCGAACCAGGGGTGCTACAACGGTTTCCTGGTGGCGAGCCTGGCGGTGGGACTGCTGCACCCGAATCCGGCGATCGGGCGCGCGTTCGTCGTGTTCGGGCTCGTGTGCGTGGCCGTCGCGGGCGTGTGGGGTGCGGCGACGGTGTCGCGCCGCATCCTGTTCGTGCAGACCGTGCCGGCCGTGCTGGCGCTGGTCGCATGGCTGGCAGCCTGACGCGGAGCGTGCGCCGATGCTGAACTGGACTCAAGAAAACTACCTGGTCTCGACCGACGACAGCCTCCTGCAGCTCGACGTCATTCACCAGAACCTCTCCCGGACGACCTGGGCCGCGGGCATCGACGAGGCGACGGTACGCAACGCCGTCGCGCACAGCCTCAACTTCGGCCTGTACGACGGCGGCCGGCAGATCGGCTACGCCCGTTTCATCACCGACCATACGACGTTTGCCTACATGGCGGACGTGTTCGTCATCGACGACTATCGGGGCAAGGGACTGGGACGGTGGCTCGTCGAGTGCATGCTGGCCTACCCAGGCATCGAGCGCTATCGACGGCTGCTGCTGGCGACGACGAGCGCGCCCTGGCTGTACGAAAAGCTGGGGTTCACGACGCCCGACAACCCGAAGCTCTTCTGGCACATCAACCGGCCCGGCATCTACAAACAGCGGCCGGAATGAAAAAGCGCTGCCGGGGCAGCGCTTCTTTCATGGGACCGGCCGGATCAGCCCACCCACTTCCGCGCATTCTGGAACATGCGCGCCCACGGCGAATCCTCGCCCCAGCCATCCGGATGCCACGACATCGTGACGGTACGGGCCACGCGCTCGGCGTGCGGCATCATCACGGTGAAGCGGCCGTCCGGCGTCGTGACGGCCGTCAGGCCTTCCGGCGAGCCGTTCGGGTTGAACGGATACGCCTCGGTGGCGGCGCCGCGGTTGTCGATGTAGCGCAGCGCCTTCACGACCTGCGTGATGTCGCCGGTCTGCGAGAAGTCCGCGAAACCTTCGCCGTGCGCGATCGCCAGCGGGGCGTGCGTGCCTGCGAGGTCCTGGAAGAAGATCGACGGCGAATCCATCACCTCGACCATGCCGAAGCGCGCCTCGAACTGTTCCGACTTGTTGCGGGTGAACTTCGGCCACGCGTCGGCACCCGGGATGATCGATTTCAGGTTGCTCATCATCTGGCAGCCGTTGCAGACGCCGAGGCCGAACGTGTCGCCGCGGCCGAAGAATTGCGCGAACGCCGCCTTCAGTTCCGGGTTGAACAGGATCGTCTTGGCCCAGCCTTCGCCGGCGCCCAGCACGTCGCCGTACGAGAAGCCGCCCACGGCGATCAGGCCCTTGAAATCGTCCAGCTTCGCGCGGCCGGCGATCAGGTCGCTCATGTGCACGTCGACGGCCTTGAAGCCCGCCTGGTGCATCGCCCATGCCGTCTCGATGTGCGAGTTGACGCCCTGCTCGCGCAGGATCGCCACGGTCGGACGCGCACCGGTCGCAACGAATGCGCTCATATATGGCGCGGCGATGTTCACGGCAGGGTCGTGCACGAGCTTCGGGGTGAAGCCCGGATCCTGCTCGTCGAGCAGGCGCTCGTATTCCTGGTCCACGCACGCCGGGTTGTCGCGCAGGCGCGCGATGCGCCAGCTCGTCTCGCTCCACAGGCGGTGCAGTTCGCTGCGGCGCTTGTTGTAGATGACCTTCGTGTCGCGCGTGAATTCCACGACGCCGCGGTCGTTCACTTTACCGATGATGTGGCTGCAGGCGCCCAGGTCGAACGAGCGCAGCACGTTCATGACGTCCGACTTCTCGGCGGTCCTGACCTGCACGACGGCGCCCAGCTCTTCGTTGAACAGCGCGCGCAGCGTGAGGTCGTTGCGGCGCTCGCCCACCTGCGCCGCCCAGTTCTTGGCGTCGCCGTGGTCGGACGCGTGCTCGCCTTCCATCGTCAGGATGTCCAGGTTGACGGACACGCCGGCGCGGCCCGCGAAGGCCATCTCGCACAGCGTGGCGTACAGGCCGCCGTCCGAACGGTCGTGGTAGGCGAGCAGCTTGCCGTCGTTGTTCAGCTGCTGGATCGCGGCGAAGAACGCCTTCAGGTCGGCCGGGTTGTCGACGTCCGGCGCGTCGTTGCCCAGTTGTTGCGTCACCTGTGCCAGCGCCGAGGCGCCCAGGCGGTTCTTGCCGCGGCCCAGGTCGATGAGGATCAGCGACGTGTCGCCCAGGTCCGTGCGCAGTTGCGGCGTCAGGGTCTTGCGCACGTCGGTGACGGGCGCGAAGCTCGATACGATCAGCGATACCGGCGACACGACGGCCTTGTTCTCGCCATCCTCATTCCACGTCGTGCGCATCGACAGCGAGTCCTTGCCGACCGGGATCGAGACGCCCAGCGCCGGGCATAGCTCCATGCCGACGGCTTTCACGGTGTCGAACAGCGCGGCGTCCTGGCCCGGCTGGCCACAGGCGGCCATCCAGTTGGCGGACAGCTTGATGGCGGCGATGTCCGCGATCGGCGCCGCGGCGATGTTCGTGATCGCCTCGCCGACGGCCATGCGGCCCGACGCGGCCGCGTCGATGACGGCGACCGGCGTCCGCTCGCCCATCGCCATCGCCTCGCCCTTGTAGCCTTCGAAGCTCAAGGTCGTGACGGCGCAGTCGGCGACCGGCACCTGCCACGGACCGACCATCTGGTCGCGCACGCTCATGCCGCCGACGCTCCTGTCGCCGATGGTGATCAGGAACGATTTGTCGGCCACGGTCGGCAGCAGCAGCACGCGGCGCGCGACTTCTTCCAGGTCCAGGCCCGTCACGTCGACCGGCTTGAACTGCTCTTTCGCGTGCTCGACGTTGCGGTGCATCTTCGGCGGCTTGCCGAGCAGGACGTCCATCGGCATGTCGACCGGCGAAGTATTCGTGATCGGGTCGATCAGGCGCAGCTGGCGCTCTTCGGTGGCGACGCCCACCGCGGCGAACGGGCAGCGCTCGCGCTCGCAGATGGCGGCGAAACGCGGCAGGTCGTCCGGCGAAATCGCGAGCACGTAGCGTTCCTGCGACTCGTTGCTCCAGATTTCCTTCGGCGACATGCCGCTTTCTTCCAGCGGCACCTTGCGCAGGTCGAACGTGGCGCCGCGCCTGGCGTCGTTGGTGATCTCCGGGAACGCGTTCGAGATGCCGCCCGCGCCCACGTCGTGGATCGAGATGATCGGATTCCCGGCGCCCAGCTGCCAGCAGCTGTTGATGACTTCCTGCGCACGACGTTCCATCTCGGGGTTGCCGCGCTGGACCGAGTCGAAGTCCAGGTCGGCCGTGTTGGTGCCCGTCGCCATCGACGACGCGGCCGCGCCGGCCATGCCGATGCGCATGCCCGGACCGCCCAGCTGCAGCAGCAGGCTGCCGACCGGGATGTCGTTCTTGTGGGTGTGTTCGTCCGAGATGTTGCCGATGCCGCCCGCGATCATGATCGGCTTGTGGTAGCCGAACACGGTGTTGCCATTGATGGCGGTCGGGCCCACGTTCTGTTCGTAGACGCGGAAGTAGCCGCCGAGGTTAGGCCGGCCGAATTCGTTGTTGAAGGCGGCGCCGCCCAGCGGGCCGTCGACCATGATCTGCAGCGGCGACGCGATGCGTTCCGGCTTGCCGTAGACTTTATCGCTGCCAGCCTTGTCGGCCGAATTCACGTTGGCGGCGTTTTCCCACGGCTGCACGGCGTCCGGCAGGTACAGGTTCGATACGGTAAAACCGGTGAGGCCGGCCTTCGGCTTGGCGCCGCGGCCCGTTGCGCCCTCGTCGCGGATCTCGCCGCCGGCGCCCGTCGAGGCGCCCGGGAACGGGGAGATCGCGGTCGGATGGTTGTGGGTCTCGACCTTCATCAGCGTGTGCGTCAGCTGCGTGACCGGCGCGTATTCCTGGCTGCCGGCCTGCGGATAGAAGCGCAGCGCGTCCGCGCCTTCCATGATCGCCGAGTTGTCGCTGTACGCGACGATCGTGCCCTTCGGCTGCAGCTGGTGCGTATTCTTGATCATCTGGAACAGGGATTTGTCCTGTTTCGCGCCGTCGATGGTCCACTCGGCGTTGAAGATCTTGTGGCGGCAGTGCTCCGAGTTCGCCTGCGCGAACATCATCAGCTCGACGTCCGTCGGGTTGCGCTGGACGCGGGCAAACGCTTCGAATAAATAGTCGATCTCGTCCTCGGCCAAGGCGAGACCCATCGTGGCATTCGCTTCGACCAGCGCGTCGCGGCCGCGGCCCAATACGTCGATCTGGTCCAGCGGACGGCTTTCCAGGTCCGTGAACAGGGCCTGGGCCTGGTCGGCGCTGCGCAGCACCGTTTCCGTCATGCGGTCGTGCAGCAGCGCGGCGACGCCCTGGATGTCGTCTTCGGCCAGCTTCTTCGGCGCGCCGAAGCCCGTGCCGAGGATGCCGCTCTTCAGGACGATCTTGAACGCGACGCCGCGTTCGACGCGGTGGATGTGGGCCATGCCGCAGTTGTGGGCGATATCGGTCGCTTTCGACGCCCACGGCGAGATGGTGCCCAGGCGCGGGATCACGAAGAATTCCTCGGTGACGCCCTCGTACTGCGTTTCCGGCACGGGCTCCCCATAGGTGAGCATGGCCGTCAAGCGCTCGGTGTCCTCCGTGGACAGGGGGGCGCTTGCGTCGATGAAGTGGTAGTAGCGCGCCGACACGTCGGCAATCGTCGGGGCGACGGCTTGCAGTTGCGTGAGGAGGCGTTGGCTACGGAAAGCAGAGAGGGCGTTGGAACCCGGCAGAATCAACATGGCTTGGAAGTCGGTTGATGCAGCGTGGCTGCGGGTGAAAGAAGCCCGGTATTATACAGCGTTGCCCCCTTTCCCGTCTGGCATGAAGCCCGCACGGGAGGCAAAAAGTTGCCGACCTTGCAGCTTAGCGGTATCGTAGTGTCGAAAAAACCCTGACGGTTTCCGAGACGCATGCCAGAAAACAGCTCATCCAGCCCAGCCGGTACGCCGCAGAACGCGCAGCTCAACAATCAGTTGAATGCGCAACTGAGCGTGCTCATCGTCGACCCGAACCCGGCGCTCAGGGCGAACCTGCAGAACATGCTCAACCAGTCGGGCGTGACGCGCATCGAATCCGCCGTCAACGCGAGCACCGCGATCAAGGCGCTCGCCCGCAAGTCCTTCGACATCGTCCTGTGCGAGTACGACCTCAGTGGCGGAACGGCGAATGCCGAAGGCCAGGACGGCCAGCAGCTGCTGGAAGACCTGCGCCACCACCGCCTCATCCCGCCCTGGGCCATCTTCATCATGCTGACGGCCGAAGGCGCGTACGGCAAGGTGGTCAGCGCGGCCGAGCTCACGCCCACGGACTACATCCTGAAACCGTTCACGGCGCAGGCGCTGCACCAGCGCATCCAGAAAGCGGTCGCCCGCCGTGCCGCCCTGCTCCCCGTGTACCAGCTGATCGCGCAGGCGCGCCCGCGCGAAGCGATCGACGCCGCCATCGAATCGGCCCGGACGCGCCCGCACTACGCCCTCGATTTCGCGCGGCTGCGCGCGGAACTGCACGTGTCGCTGAAGGAGCACGAGCTCGCCGAAACCGTCTACCGCGACGTGCTGGCCGAAAAGCCGGCGGGCTGGGCACGGCTCGGGCTCGCGCGCGCCATCGCCGCCCAGGGCCGCACGATCGACGCGATCCCGCTGCTGGAACACATCGTGGCCGAGAACCCGCGCCTGATGGCCGCCTACGACCTGCTCGCGCGCTGCCAGCAGGAGCGCGGCGACGCTGCGCTCGCGAAGAAGACGCTGGAAGACGCCGTGACCATCTCGCCATACGTCGTGCGGCGCCAGCGCCGGCTGGGCGAGGTGGCGCTCGAAGCGGGCGCCGCGGACGGCGCCGAAAAATCGTTCCGGCAAGTGGTGACGCGTTCCCGTTATTCCGAATTCCGCAACCCCGAAGACCACGTGAACCTCGTCCGGGCGCTCGTCGGCAAGGGCGATCCGGCCGGCGCGTCGACCGTGATCCGCGACCTCGAACGCTCCCTCCGGGGCACGCCCGCGGCCGATGCGTGCAAGGCGATCTCGGTGGCGCTGCTGCACGACCTGGCCGGCAATGGCGCGGCCGCCGTCAAGGAACTCAAGCTCGCGGTGGACGCCGTACGCGCGGGTGGCGCGCTGTCGCCCAATATGCGCGTCGGCCTCGCGCAAACGTGCCTCGCGCACCGCATGGACGACGAGGCGTCGGAAGTGATGCTCGGCGCGCTGAACGGCGGCGACGACGCGCTGTCCGCGCAGCAGGCGCTGAACGTGTTCGTGCGCGCGGGCCGGCCCGACCTCGCGGACGGCATGGGCAAGCAGTTGCGCGCCCAGGCCCAGATCCTGCTGGGCGTCGCGGACGAGAAGCGCAACATGGGCGACGTGCGCGGCGCCGTGCAAACCCTGCTGGAAGCGCTGCACATGGCGCCGAACAACCTGCAGGTCATGATCGCGGTCGTCGGCGGCGTCCTCCGCCAGATCATGGAGATGGGCTGGGACCACCCGCTGGCCGCGCTGTCGGAAGAACAGCTGGAGCATATCCGCGCGCTCGATCCCGCGCATCCGCGGCTCGCGGCGCTGGATGCGGAGATGGAAGCGGCGAAACGGAAGTACGGTATCGCGAACTGAGCTCGACCTGACCGCCACTCAGCGCTTGCGGACGTACCGCGGCGCCTGCCCCGCCAACGGCTTCGGCGGCGGCGGCAGCGCGCCCTCGACGCGGTTGATCACGACGTCGCGGTAATACGGCATGCTCAGGCCTGACTGCGCCGGTCCCGCCAGCAGGCCGGCCATGCCCTTGCTGTACATGCCGTCGGTCGCCTCCACCACCGGCTTGCCGTCGACGTAGCCGCGGATGCGCGTCCCGCTGAACTGCAGCTTCAGCGTATGCCAGCGGTCGGCGGCCACGCCGGCCAGCGGCGCCCGGGCCAGCACCTTCTCTCCACCCTCGGCCGCATCGTTCGCCGCCTTGATCAGCGCCTGCTGCTCGGCATCGCCGACCAGCGCTTTCTTGTCCACCTTGCCGCGCACGACGACGAGGCGCACCTCGCCCGCGCCGTCCAGTTCCAGCAGATAGCCTTTCGGGATCGCGCCGTAGCCGCTGCCCACGTCGTTGATCCGGCCCATCACGGCGGCCGATTCGCCGCCGCGCACCCTCACGTCCGCACTGACCTCGTAGTCGGTCCAGCCGTCGTCGCCGAGGATCGTGTACGGCTTCCAGTCCGGCGCCCACGAATGCGGTCTCACGGGCACGCTCTGGCGCAGGCAGGTGCGCTGGTCGCCAGGGCACGGCGCCAGCTCGAACGCGCCCTCGATGTCGGCGAAGTAACGCGGCAGGTAACCCCAGGCGCGCGCATCCCGGTAACGGTCGAAGTCTACGCGGTACGGGAACGGGAAGGCCTGCTGCGCGGGCACCCCGGCGAATCCGCCCTTTTGCTGGCCGCGCGTGGTCGTCAGCGAATAGATCGCGTCCGGATCGACTGTCAGCGCCACCGCGCCGCCCTCCGGATGCAGGTCCGCGACGTGCACGAACTGCGCGCGCGCATCGCTGCGCCACACGGCCACGTCGGCCGTCGACAGGCCCGCGCCGACCGCCACGCGCACCGTCTGCGGGGCCTTCGCCCGGCGCGTCTCGATGATCACGCTGTAGTCCGGGCCGGGCGATTTCAGCGTCACGTAGCTGCCGCCGTCCTGCAGGGCGCCGCTGCCCTGCGGCACGTAGGTCCATCCGGCCGCCGTGAACTGGCCGTAGTGCGCGTAGGCCCACAGTTGCGGATTGATCTCGTAATGGCCGCTCCATGGCCAGTTCGCCCGGATGGCCGCTTCCTTCACGCCCGAATACGGCTCCAGCGTGTACAGGCCCGCGATGCCGTACCAGTTGACGATCTTCGTCACGCCGCTGTCGATCCAGTTGCGGTTGAACGCCTGGACGATCCCCAGCGCGCCGTCGAATCCGGCCACGTAGACGTGCTGCTCGGTATTCCAGATCGGCTTGCCCATGCCGGCCGCCGCCTCGCGCACCCACGTGGGCACGATGTATTCGGGCGCGTTGATGTGGGCACCGATGATGTCGATCGCGTCGCGCAGGCCCGCATCCTTGGGCATGTCCTTCACGAAATCGAATTTATCGTCGGGCCAGTTATCGAAACTGTGCAGCTTCACGTTGGAGAATCCGCCGGCGTCGAGGCGCGCGCGCAGCGTCTTTGCGAAATCGTAGCTGACGCCCCGTTCATTGCGGCTGCCGATCGCGTCGAGTTCGAGCCCGTACACGTCGCGCAGGCCTTTCAGCCAGCTGACATAGTAGTCGGCCCCGTCGGGCGAAAAGAAGTCGCGGTTGCCGCCGTCGCCGATCCATCCGGGCGCGCTCCACGCGGCCGCGTCCAGGGTCAGTGCGGGATTGCGCCGCTTCGCCTCGCGCAGCACCCACCACGTGTAACCGCGGCCGTAGTCGACCTCCGTGCGCGTATGGCGGTGGCTGGGCATGGAGCCCTGCGTGGAATTCCCGTCGCCCGGTATCTCCACGATCAGCGCGCTGATCGAGGCGCCGAACTTCGGCTTGTACATCAGGTCGAGGATCTGGCTGCGCTGCGGCTCCGGATAATCCTTCAGCAGCACGGACGTCGCCCCGCCGCCGTCGACCACGCCGATGCCGTCGAAGCGGGTGCCGGGCGCGCGGCCGTCCAGCGTGATGGTCTGGACGCCGGCATGGGCGGGCAGCGCTGCGGTCAGCGCCAGGGAAAGCAGGAAGGTTCGTCGTGTAGTCATGGCCGCAGTATGGGCCGCGGCTTACGCAAAGAACAATTCCGATTTCATATGGGAGCTTACGAAATCGGCATACCTGCGGCCTCGCCATACCCGCCCCCACCCGGCGTCTCGATGACGAACACGTCCCCAGCCTGCATGTCCACCTTGCCGATATGGCCCAGCTCCTCGACGCGTCCTTCGGCCCGCTCGACGAGATTGCGCCCGCGCGCGCCCGGCGCCCCGCCGGCCATGCCGAACGGCGCATGCACGCGGTTGTTGGACAGGATCGCGGCCGTCATCGGTTCGAGGAAGCGGATGCGCCGCACGCCGCCGTTCCCGCCGTGCCAGCGCCCCGCCCCGCCGGAACCGGCGCGGATCGCATAGCTCTCCAGCCGCACGGGGAAACGGAATTCCAGGATCTCCGGGTCCGTCAGCCGGGAGTTCGTCATATTCGTCTGCACGACGTCCGTGCCGTCGAAGCCCGGGCCCGCGCCCGAACCGCCGGAGATCGTCTCGTAATACTGGTAGTGCGCATTCCCGAACGTGAAGTTGTTCATCGTGCCCTGCGCCGCCGCCATCACGCCGAGCGCGCCGTACAGCGCGTTCGTGATGCACGTCGACGTCTCCACGTTGCCCGACACGACCGACGCCGGATAGTGCGGATTGAGCATGGAGCCCGGCGGGATGATGACCTTCAGCGGCTTCAGGCAGCCGGCGTTCAGCGGAATCTCGTCGTCGACGAGCGTGCGGAACACGTACAGCACCGCCGCCATGCAGACGGCGGACGGCGCGTTGAAATTGTTCGGCAGCTGGCCGGACGTCCCCGTAAAATCGATCTCCGCGCTGCGCGCCGCGCGGTCGACGCGGATCGTGACTTCGATGCGCGCGCCGTTATCGAGCTCGTTGACGAAGTGCCCGTCCTGCAGCGCCGTGATCACGCGCCGCACGGCTTCCTCGGCATTGTCCTGCACGTGCCCCATGTAGGCGCGCACGACGTCCAGGCCGTAGAAGGCGACCATCTTGCGCAGCTCGTCGACACCCTTCTGGTTCGCCGCGACCTGGGCCCGCAAGTCGGCCAGGTTCTGGTCCGGATTGCGCGCGGGCCAGCGTGCGCCGGCCAGCAAGGCGCGGGTGTCGGCCTCGCGCAGCACGCCGTCCGCGCCGTCGACCAGCTTGAAATTGTCGATCAGGACGCCCTCCTCCTCGATGTGCGTGGAGTCGGGCGGCATCGATCCCGGCGTCGTGCCGCCGATGTCCGCGTGGTGGCCGCGCGAGCCCACGTAGAACAGGATGTCGCGGCCCGCCGCGTCGAACACGGGCGAGATCACCGTCACGTCGGGCAGGTGCGTGCCGCCGTTGTACGGGTCGTTCAGCACGTAGACGTCGCCCGCCTTCATCGTCCCTGCGTTCTTGCGCATCACGGCCTTGATGCTTTCGCCCATCGACCCGAGGTGCACGGGCATGTGCGGCGCGTTCGCGACGAGGTTGCCGTCCGCGTCGAAGATGGCGCAGCTGAAGTCCAGGCGCTCCTTGATGTTGACGGAGTACGCCGTGTTCTGCAGCCGCAGTCCCATCTGCTCGGCGATGGACATGAACAGGTTGTTGAAGATCTCCAGCATCACCGGATCGACCGTCGTGCCGATCGCGTGGCGCTGCGGCAGCGCGTGCACGCGGCGCAGCACGAGGTGGTTGTACGCCGTGACCTCGGCGCGCCAGCCCGACTCCACGATCGTCGTCGCATTCGCTTCCGCGATGATGGCCGGGCCGTCGATGACGTCGCCCGGCGCGATGTCCTGGCGGCCGAGCTGGATGCGCTGGCCGGCGTTCGACGGCCCGCGAGCGCATCGCGCCCTGGTCGGCGAGGCCCATGCCATAGGCCGAGAGCACGCCCGCCAGCGAATGGATGAACACCGTCTTCATGCCCAGTGCGTCCGCGACGAGGCAGGCGTGCTGGCCGCCCGCGCCGCCGAAGCTCGTGAGTGCGTAGTCCGTGACGTCGTGTCCGCGCTGCACCGAGATCTGCTTGATCGCGTTCGCCATATTGCCCACGGCGATGCGGATGAAGCCCTCGGCGACGGCTTCGGGCTGCGGCCGCGTCCCGGTCGCGCGTTCGACGTCGTCGGCCATCGTTTCGAAGCCCGCGCGCACGGCGGCGGCGTCGAGCGGTTGGTCCGCACCAGGTCCGAACAGGCACGGGAAGTGCTGCGGCTGGATCTTGCCGAGCATGACGTTGCAGTCCGTGACGGCCAGCGGTCCGCCGCGCCGGTAGCTCGCGGGCCCCGGATTCGCGCCGGCGCTGTCCGGCCCCACGCGGTAGCGGCTGCCGTCGAAATGCAGGATCGAGCCGCCGCCCGCGGCGACGGTGTGGATGCTCATCATGGGCGCGCGCATGCGCACGCCGGCCACCTGCGTCTCGAATACGCGCTCGAACTCGCCCGCATAGTGCGACACGTCCGTCGATGTGCCGCCCATGTCGAAGCCGATGATGCGCTCGAAGCCGGCCAGGCGGCTCGCGCGCACCATGCCGACGATCCCGCCGGCCGGACCGGACAGGATGCTGTCCTTGCCGTGGAATGCGCGCGCGTCCGCCAGGCCGCCGCTGGACTGCATGAATTGCAAATTCACGCCCGGCAGCTCGGACGCCACCTGGTCCACGTAGCGGCGCAGGATCGGCGACAGGTAAGCGTCGACGACCGTCGTGTCGCCCCGCGCCACGAGTTTCATCAGGGGACTCGTCGCATGCGACACGGACACCTGCGTAAAGCCGATGGCGCGGGCGATGCGCGCGACGGCTTCCTCGTGCTGGCAGTAGCGATAGCCGTGCATGAACACGATGGCGAGCGCGCGGATGCCGGCGTCGTACGCGGCCTGCAGGTCGCGCCGCGCGGCCGCTTCGTCGAGCGGCACGACGACGTCGCCGTGGGCGCCGATGCGTTCGTCCACTTCGATCACGCGGCCGTACAGCAGTTCGGGCAGCACGATGTGGCGGTCGAACAGGCGCGGACGGTTCTGGTAGGCGATGCGCAGCGCGTCACGGAAACCCCGCGTGATCGCGAGCACGGTGGGCTCGCCCTTGCGCTCCAGCAGCGCATTGGTCGCGACCGTCGTGCCCATCTTGACGGCGTCCACCTGTCCGGCGGGGATCGGCGCGCCGGGCGCCAGGCCGAGCAGGTGACGGATGCCGGCCACGGCCGCGTCCCGGTACTGTTCAGGATTTTCCGACAGCAGCTTGTGCGTCACGAGGCTGCCGTCGGGCCGGCGCGCCACGATGTCCGTGAACGTACCGCCGCGGTCGATCCAGAACTGCCAATCCATCGTATGCCCCCAGAATGTCATCGAGCGGCTATTGTAGTCGCGCGCGGCGCCGATTTTGGCGACAATGCAGTTTTCGCAACCCTCACGCCTGGAACCGCCATGGACAATCCGCTCTACAGCGTCGCGCAGATCCGCGCCATCGAACAGGCCGCGCAGTCGCAGCTCCCGCCGGGCACGTTGATGCGACGCGCCGGCGAGGCCGCATCCACGTATGCGCTCGAAGTGCTGGGCGGCCTGCCGACGGGCCGCATCCTCGTGCTGGCCGGCCCCGGCAACAACGGCGGCGATGCGCTGGAATTGGCCGCGAACCTGGCCAATTTCGGCGCGAACGTGGACATCGTCCACCTCGCCGGCCCGGCGCCGTCGCCCGAAACCCGGCACGCCCTCGCGCGGGCCCAGGC
>NZ_JBKYMO010000037.1:0-21792 GCF_047302915.1 Massilia sp. CT11-108
GTGCTGCAGGGATGCGGCGTCGGCCGGGTCGTGCGCGACGGCCTCGCCGAAGCGGCGTTGCGCCTCCTCGAAGCGCCCGAGCCGCTCCAGCACCAGTCCGAGGTTGGCGCTGGCTTCCGGATACCGGGGCCGCAGGGCCAGCGCGGCCTCGTGCGCGCCGACGGCCTGTTCGAGTCCGCCCGCCTGTTGATACAACAGGGCCAGGTTGTAATGGGCTTCGGCGTAATCGGGCTGCAGCTGCAGCGCGCGCCGGAACGCCTCCCCGGCCTCGGCGCCGCGTCCCCTCTGCTGCAACAGGATGCCGAGGTTGTTCCAGCTGGCCGCGTGCGCGGGATCGCGCGCCAGCGCCTTGCGCCAGAACGCCTCGGCATCGTCCGGCCGCCCGAGCGCGCGGGCGCAGGCCGCCGCCAGATTCAGGGCATCCACGTTCGCCTCGTCGCCCTGCAGCAAGTCGCCGATCCCGGCCAGGGCCTGGTCGAAGCGGCGCTCGTTGAACAGGGCGATGGCAAGGGCAATGCGCTGGCGCGGGTTCATGAAAGCATGGAAGACGGACGAGCCCGTATTTTCCCACGTCCACGGGCACGCGAGAACGGGCGCCATGGCGGCGCACATAAAAAAACGCCGCCCCGGTCTCCCGGCGCGGCGTCAACTCTGCTGTGATCAGTGTAACCGATCACGCCCGAATGGTCAGGCAGATTCTTTCAGCTGTTCCAGGATGGCCGGGTTTTCCAAGGTCGAGATGTCCTGGGTGATGGTCTCGCCCTTGGCCAGCACGCGCAGCAGGCGGCGCATGATCTTGCCGGAGCGGGTCTTCGGCAGGTTGTCGCCGAAGCGGATCTCTTTCGGCTTGGCGATCGGACCGATCTCCTTGCCGACCCAGTTGCGCAGCTCGGCGGCCAGCTTCTTCGCTTCCTCGCCGGTCGGACGCGCCTGTTTCAGCACGACGAACGCGCAGATCGCCTCGCCGGTCGTCTCGTCCGGCTTGCCGACGACCGCGGCTTCCGCCACGATCGGGTGCGCCACGAGCGCGGACTCGATCTCCATCGTGCCCATGCGGTGGCCCGAGACGTTCAGCACGTCGTCGATGCGGCCCGTGATGGTGAAATAGCCCGTGTCCTTGTTGCGGATCGCGCCATCACCAGCCAGGTAGTACTTGCCGCCCAGTTCATCCGGGTAGTAGGCGCTGCGGAAGCGGTCCGGGTTGTTCCAGATCGTGCGGATCATCGACGGCCACGGACGTTTCACCACGAGGATGCCGCCCTGCCCGTTCGGCACGTCGTGGCCGGCTTCGTCGACGATGGCGGCCATGATGCCCGGCAGCGGCAACGTGCAGGAACCCGGCACCATCGGGGTCGCGCCCGGCAGCGGAGTGATCATGTGGCCGCCGGTTTCCGTCTGCCAGAAGGTGTCCACGATCGGGCAGCGCTGGCCGCCGATCTGCGTGTAGTACCACATCCACGCTTCCGGATTGATCGGTTCGCCGACGGTGCCCAGCAGGCGCAGGCTGGACAGGTCGTAGTTCTTCGGATGCACCTTCTCGTCCGTGTTGGACGCCTTGATCAGCGAACGGATCGCCGTCGGCGCCGTGTAGAAGATGCTGACCTTGTGCTTGGCGATCGTCTCCCAGAAGCGGCCGGCGTTCGGGAACGTCGGCACGCCTTCGAACACGATCTGCGTGGCGCCGACCGCGGTCGGGCCGTAGCAGATGTACGTGTGGCCCGTCACCCAGCCGATGTCGGCCGTGCACCAGTAGACGTCGTCCGGCTTGAGGTCGAAGGTCCACTTCATCGTCAGCGCGGCCCACAGCAGGTAGCCGCCGGTCGAGTGCTGGACGCCCTTCGGCGTGCCCGTCGAACCCGACGTGTAGAGGATGAACAGCGGATGTTCCGCATCCACCCACTCCGGCTCGCACTCGCCGCTCTGCCCGTCGACGAGGTCGTGCAGCCACAGGTCGCGGCCTGCCTGGAAGGCGATGTTGCCGCCGGTGCGCTTGTAGACGACGACGTCGCGGATCGTCTCGCAGCCGCCCATCGCCAGCGCCTCGTCGACGATGGCTTTCAGCGGCAGCGATTTACCGCCGCGCAGCTGCTCGTCGGCCGTGATGACGGCGACGGCGCCCGCGTCGATGATGCGCTCCTGCAGCGACTTCGCGGAGAAGCCGCCGAACACGACGGAGTGCGTCGCACCGATGCGCGCGCACGCCTGCATCGCGGCCACGCCTTCGATCGACATCGACATGTAGATGATGACGCGGTCGCCTTTTTTAATGCCGCGGGATTTCAGGCCGTTGGCGAATTTGCACACACGCTCGTGCAGTTCGCGGTAGGTGGCGCGGGTGACGGTGCCGTCGTCCGCTTCGAAGATGATCGCCGTCTTGTCGCCGTTGCCGTTCTCGATCTGACGGTCGAGGCAGTTGTACGACGCGTTCAGCTGGCCATCCGCGAACCATTTGTAGAACGGCGCATTCGATTCGTCGAGGGTTTGCGTGAAGGGTTTGTGCCAGGCGACGTTTTCGCGCGCCAGGCGGGCCCAGAAACCTTCGTAGTCGCTGGCGGCTTCGTCGCACAGCTTGTTGTACGCATCCATGCCGGAAATCGCGGCATTGGCGGTGAATTGTGCGGGCGGCTGGAAGACGCGGTGTTCCTGCAGTCCCTGCTGTTGGGTCTCGTTCTCGGCCATACTAGTCTCCTATTGATGATGTAGTAATTTTGCCTAATACCTTAAGCACCCACGCTTACTGAGCCCTTACACGGCCCAAGGCGGCATCCCCGCTGGCCATTCTATCAACCTTCGGCATGCCACGACGCCGTGCCGGCGACGCGCGGCGGGTGTAGAATGTTGAGCTGTCCTGACCGCAGCCGCATTGGAAAGCCCGCATAGATGCTCGATTCGCAACCCTCCTCCAGCGCACGCAAACGCAGCGCACTCGCCAGTTTCATGTTCGCCAGCCGCTGGCTGCAACTGCCTCTGTATCTCGGCCTGATCCTCGCGCAGTGCGTTTACGTGTTCCATTTCTGGGTCGAACTGAAGGACCTCGTGCTGGCCGCGATGGGCAACGAAGCCGCGCTGCAGCACATCTTCCAGGCCGTGGCCGTGCCGAACGCCCCGCTGCCAACCAAACTGAATGAAACGACGATCATGCTCGTCGTGCTGGGCCTCATCGACGTCGTCATGATCTCGAACCTGTTGATCATGGTGATCGTGGGCGGCTACGAGACGTTCGTGTCGCGCATGCATCTGGAAGACCATCCGGACCAGCCGGAATGGCTGTCGCACGTGAACGCGTCCGTGCTGAAGACCAAGCTGGCGATGGCGATCATCGGCATCTCGTCGATCCACCTGCTCAAGACGTTCATCAACGCCATCTCCTACGATGCGAAGACGATGATCGCGCAGACCTGTATCCACGTCGTGTTCCTGCTGTCGGCGATGGCGATTGCCTACACCGACCGGATCATGATGAATACCCAGAGTGACAACAAGCACCACTGATTCCTCCGTAATCCAAGACCCCCACAGCGAGACTCACATGACTGTCATTAAACAGGACGACCTGATCGAATCGGTCGCTAGCGCCCTCCAGTACATCAGTTACTACCACCCCGCCGACTACATCCAGCACCTCGCGCGCGCCTACGAGGCCGAGCAGAGCCCGGCCGCCAAGGACGCCATCGCGCAGATCCTGACCAACTCGCGCATGTGCGCGGAAGGCAAGCGCCCGATCTGCCAGGACACCGGCATCGTCAACGTGTTCCTGAAGATCGGCATGAACGTGCGCTTCGAAGGCTTCGGCAGCGGCTCGATCACCGACGCCGTCAACGAAGGCGTGCGCCGCGCGTACAACTTCGCCGACAACAAGCTGCGCGCCTCGATCGTCGCCGACCCGCACTTCGAGCGCAAGAACACGAAGGACAACACCCCGGCCGTCGTGCACATGGAACTGGTCCCGGGCGACACCGTCGACGTGATGGTCGCCGCAAAAGGCGGCGGCTCGGAAAACAAGACCAAGTTCGTCATGCTGAACCCGTCCGACTCGCTGGTCGACTGGGTCCTCAAGACTGTCCCGCTGATGGGCGCCGGCTGGTGCCCGCCGGGCATGCTGGGCATCGGCATCGGCGGCTCCGCCGAGAAGGCCATGCTGATGGCCAAGGAGTCGCTGATGGAAGACATCGACATGTACGAACTGAAGGCACGCGGCCCGCAGAACAAGCTGGAAGAGCTGCGTATCGAACTGTGCGACAAGATCAACGCTCTGGGCATCGGCGCGCAGGGCCTAGGCGGCCTGACGACCGTGCTGGACGTGAAGATCAACATGTACCCGACCCACGCCGCATCGAAGCCGGTCGCGATGATCCCGAACTGCGCCGCGACGCGCCACGCGCACTTCGTGCTGGACGGCTCGGGCCCGTCGTACATCGAACCGCCGGCGCTGTCGACCTGGCCGGACGTGAACTGGACGCCGGACACGCAGAAATCGAAGAGCGTCAACCTCGACACGCTGACGAAGGAAGAAGTCGCATCGTGGCAGCCGGGCCAGACCCTGCTCCTGAACGGCAAGATGCTGACGGGCCGCGACGCCGCGCACAAGCGCATCCAGGACATGCTGGCGAAAGGCGAACAGCTGCCGGTCGACTTCACGAACCGCGTGATCTACTACGTCGGCCCGGTCGATCCGGTGCGCGACGAAGTCGTGGGCCCGGCCGGCCCGACGACGGCGACCCGCATGGACAAGTTCACCGACATGATGCTCGAGAAGACGGGCCTGATCGCGATGATCGGTAAAGCGGAACGCGGCCCGGCCGCCATCGAGTCGATCAAGAACCACAAGTCGGCGTACCTGATGGCCGTCGGCGGCTCGGCTTACCTCGTGTCGAAGGCGATCAAGTCGGCGAAGGTCGTCGGCTTCGCAGACCTGGGCATGGAAGCGATCTACGAATTCGAGGTCAAGGACATGCCGGTCACCGTGGCCGTCGATGCGACGGGTACGTCGGTGCACCAGACCGGTCCGAAAGAGTGGGCTGCGAAGATCGAGTCGCTGAAAGGTATTCCGGTCGCAACCGCCTAAGGTTGTGCGGTACGACGTGTGAGCCTGGCCCGCGCCGCTCGCACGTCGCCCCCGCGGAGGCGGGGACCCAATTTCACTCGCAGTACCGCAACGCTTCCTGCCGGGTTACCATCTCCCCCATGAACACCCAAGCACACCCCGAAGACGCCCCCGTCGGCGTCTTCGACTCCGGCCTCGGCGGCCTGTCGATCCTGCGCCACATCCGAGCGCAACTCCCGCACGAACACCTGATCTACGTGGCCGACACGGGCTTCGCCCCGTACGGCGACAAGCCCGAACACGTCGTCGCCGAGCGTTCGCTGGCGGTGGCCCGCTTCCTCGTCGCACGGGGCGTCAAGGCCATCGTCGTCGCCTGCAACACGGCGACCATCTCCGCGGTTCGCCTGATGCGCGACACCTTCCCCGACCTGCCCATCGTCGGCGTGGAACCGGGCCTGAAGCCCGCGGCGGCGGCGACGCGCAGCGGCAAGGTCGGCGTGCTGGCCACGGAACGCACGCTGGCCGGCGCCAAATTCCTGCAACTGCGCGACCAGATCACCGAAGCGACGCACGCGGAATTTTTGCTGCAGCCGTGCCGCGGCCTCGTCGACCAGATCGAACTGGGCGACACGGAGGCCACGCGCGCGCTGCTGGTACGCTACGTGACACCGCTGCTCGACCTGGGCGCCGACACGCTCGTCCTGGGCTGCACGCACTACCCGCTCGTGCGCGCCGCGATCGGGGACGTGATCGCATCGGCCGGCGCACGTGACGTCACGCTGGTGGACACCGGCGACGCCGTGACGCGCCAGCTGGTGCGCTTGCTGGATGCGGGGCGGTTGCTGCGCTCCCCTTCTGGCGATGCGCCGGGCACACTGGAGGCTTGGACCAGCGCCAGCGCCACCGCGCTGTCGGCCGCGTTCAACAGCCTGATCGGCATCGATCCGCCCGTGCACGAGGCGACGTTCGGCGAGCCGTGATGGCCGTTCGCACTGCTGGGCAAAACTCGATTTGCCAGAATGCGAATGACCCTATATAATCTCGTTCTGTCTCGGCAACAACGAGACAGCAAGCAAGACAGTGGTGGCTGTAGCTCAGTTGGTAGAGTCCAGGATTGTGATTCCTGTTGTCGTGGGTTCGAGTCCCATCAGCCACCCCAAGAATTCAGCAATAAGATCAAAGGGTTACAAGCTTCGCGCTGTAGCCCTTTAATTTTTTGGACGATGAAATTCCAAATTTTGGAAGATCCTTCTCACCCCTCAGCCCACCCCGTCTGCAGACACGGGACGCGCTGAGCCTCCTATAGATCGCGAATCGAGCAGCGACCTCGGGACCATGGCGGGAAAATGCCAGTCGCATGTTGGACGGCATTAGATCGATGAATGTCGGCGTACCATTCTTCTCAGGATCGATCAGTAGTGATATCTGCACGAGATGATAACGAGCCCCTCATCGACGATCATGTAGACGAGCCGATTCGTCTCATCGATCCTCCGCGACCAGCAGCCAGACAGGCTGTGCTTCAACGCCTCCGGCTTGCCTATCCCCGTAAAAGGATCTCTCCGCGCATCCCTGATCAGGTCATTGATGCGCTTGAGGGTTTTCCGATCCTGCGTTTGCCGATAGAGGTAGCTGTTCCAGGCTTCATCCGTGAACTTCAGGTTTCGCATCTTTCTGCTCCCCTGCCTCGGGGGTTTCGATGATTTCACGAGCCTGCGTCTGGCTGGAACGTGCCTGGGCGATCGATTTCGCCAGATGCGCGGCGTTCGCCGGCGAGCTCAACAAGTGAACAGTCTCCATGAGACTACTGTAATAGTCGAATGACATGACGACCGCATCGGGCGCATCGCGGCGAGAGATGACCGTGACGTCGGCGTCCTCGACCACTTGGTCGATCACGGTCCGCAGACTGTTGCGCGCATCGGAAAAGTTAATGATTCTCATAAGGCACTCCTGGACCATTGACGAAACCTGTACGATAAATTGTACAGGTTGAATATAGAAGCAGCAGCGGCAGATAGCAACCTGTTGGTCACCGTCCGCCCAACTCAACCGTACGCCGTCCTTCTGCCGCATAGCCTAAAATGCATGCCAGAAATGTACTTACGTCAATCATATTTGAGCGAATGAATCATTTGCCCTATACTTGACCCCGATACACACCCATAACAACGAGCGGCAGGCATCACGTTGACCTGACCGCCATGCGGCCCCGCCGCATCGCGGATGCGTGAAGCATCCACTCTTTCAACGGGTCCAGACGCCGGCCGGACGAGCCGCGCTGCGACCGCCCGCCTCCGCGCGCCGGACGGATCCAAGCTTCCAGCCGGCCCGCACCGAGGCCTTTCAATGAGGGCCGATCTTCATGACCCCAACACGACCATCGCGCCGCCACTGCCTGCTCGCGACCGCGTGCGCGCTGTGCGTCATCCTGACACCACAAGCGCATGCGGCCAAACGCAAGCCGGCGGCGCCAAAGACACCAGCCATCGCCGACTTCAGGGAATTGAGCGGCTCGTATCCCGGCACGTGCGAACAACCCGTCGCCCCAGCGCTTTCCGGCCTGGGTGAACCGACGACGCGCCAGTGCGCCTGGAGCCAGCGCGTGGAAATGGTGTACTGGCGCAGCATTCCGACGCCGACCGCCACCTGCCTGCCGCCGGCCGCCATCGCATGGCACCGCCTCACGCAAGCGATCCACGCGGACGCGCCGCCCTGGAACAACGCCTGGTCCGGCCGCACCGTGTCTACGAACACGCCCGAATCCCAGCAACTGGCCGCGATCTGGCGCGACGACGACGGGCAATGGTCGGCGGCGCTGTGGCGCTGGCAGCCGTCCGAGAAACCGGACACGCGCACCTGGCAGGCCGGCCACTGGGACGATGTGAAGCAGGCCGCGCACGCGATCGATGCGGGCAGTCCGCTGCCCGCCGCGTCGCCGTTGTTCGTCGCGTGGCGCGATGCGTCGCAGGGCAAGCCGCGCGTGCTCGATGGCGACACGTGGCGCTGGGTGTCGGACAAGACCTGTTTGCGACTGGAGACGTCGGGCATCAGCCAGACGCGCATCCACCTGCCCTATTCGCGCGACGATGCGCGGCTCGAGCAGCGCAGCGGCATGCAGGTGCTGCTGGCGCGCCGCTTCCCGAATGCCGAGTGGCTGCAGCCCTTTACCTTGCTGGAGCCGGGCCGTCCCGGTGACCGCACCGGTGCGAAGTTCATCGCCGTGTGGCGCGAAGGCGCAAGCGTCAAGGGACAGTTGTGGATTCCGCTGCGCGACGACGCGGGCATCGTCCGCGCACGCATCGTCAGCGATCTCGCGCCGGCATCGGCGGAGCGTCAAAAGGAACTGGCGAAGCAGCGGGCCGACGTGATCGGGCGCGAACTGACCGCGCTTGCCCACGCGTGGGAGGTGCGCCATGAATGACGAACTGTACTCGCCCTTCTGGCTGCTGTCGCCGCTGGCCGTGCTGGGTGCCGGCCTGATGGTCGCGCTCGTGATCGGACTGACCCTGCAGCGTTTCCGCATCCCGAAACTGTATGGCGCCGTGATCGCGGGCCTGCTGCTCGGCGCGAACGGTGCCGGCTTCATCGACCGCGCGCTGCTGACGCAGTTCCAGGAACTGCTCAACGGCGCCGCCGCGCTCGTGCTGTTCGAGGTCGGCCGCAAGATGGACCTCGCGTGGCTGCTGCGCAGCGGCCGCCAGGGCGCCAGCCTGCTGCTCGCGACCCTGGCGCGCGGCGCCGCGGCCGCCATCACGCTGGGCCTCTTCGGCCTGCCGTGGGGCGCCGCGATCTTCATCGGCTCGATCCTCATCGCCGTCAATCCCGTCATCCACAGTTCGATGGTGGCGGACGAAAACGCGAGCGGCACGAGCACGTTCGCGACGTCGAACATGGTCGGCCTCTCCAACTTCGTCGCGCTGCTGGCGCTCGGCATCACGCTCGCATGGACGCGCAGCCACGGCCAGGACGCCGACAGCGGTTTCTGGACGGAGTTGATGCGCCAGGGCGGCAAGCTCGTGATCGGCGCCCTGATCGCCGTGCTGTCGTACGGCGTTTATGCGCTGGCCACGCGGCTGTGCAAGGTGCCGGCGACGCTGCGTCCCGGCATGCTGCTGGCCGCGCTGCTGATCGACCTGGGCCTGTGTTCCGTGATGTCCGCGAGCGCCCTGCTCTCGCTGCTGCTGATGGGCGTCCTGCTGCGCAATGCGGAGAAGCGCGACAACGTGTTCCAGGCGCAGTTGAAGACGGCGCAGGACATCGGCTACGTGCTGCTGTTCCTGATGTCGGCGGCGCTCGTCGACCTGCAGGCGCTGCTGCACGGCTGGACCATCGTGGTCGCGCTGACGGTGTTCGCGGTCCGCATCGCGGCCACGCGCCTGGCCCTGTGGCCGGGCACCGCGTGGGACGTGCGCAAGCAGCATGCGATGGCCCTGTCGATGTGTTCCCTGGTGAGCTACGGCGGTCTCGTCGTGGACAACACCCTGAATGCCTACACCGGGCTCGATGCGACGTCCACCGCCGTCATGGGCGCGCTGCTGGCCCTGAACGTCCTGCTGGCGCCCGGCCTCACGTGGCTCGGCTTGCGCCTGGCGGGCGAAACCTATCGAGGAGGTGCCCAATGAGCGAATTACTGAATGACGAAGCGCTGGGAAAACTGAAAACGGACGCCCAGGCCCAGGCGGTATCTGGCCAGGGCCCCGCGTTCCTGCCCGACTTCAAGGCGTCCACGATCGGCACGATGGGCATCGAACTGGAACTGATGGTGCTCGACCGCCTCACGTTCGACCTGTTCCCCGCCGCGCCCGACATCCTGCGCCTGCTGGACAAGCACGACAAGCCGTGGGTGCACACGCCGGAAATCACGACATCGATGCTGGAAGTGGCGACTGCCATCCTCACCTCGTTCGACGAGGCGGCCGAGCAGCTGGAACACATCCGCACGACGGTGCAACGGGCCGCGTTCGATGTCGGCGCGTCGATCTCGGGCGGCGGCGCGCATCCCTTCCAGAAGTGGAACGAGCAGCGCATCTACCCGAAGGAACGCTATTTCGCATCGGAGCGCAAGTTCGGCTATCTGGCTAAACTGTTTACTGTGTTTGGCATGCACGTGCACATCGGCGCGGGTACGCCGGACGAGGCGATGCGCCTGTGCTCCTGGCTCACGCAGCGCGCGCCCCTGTTCATCGCACTGTCGGCCAATTCGCCGTGCTGGCAGGGCGAGGTGTCGGGCTTCTGCAGCTCGCGCAGCAACGTCGTGGGCGCGTTCCCGATGAGCGGCATCCTCCCGTACGACATCCGCACGTGGGACGATTTCCGCGCCCACTTCGACGAGCTGGCCGGCCACGGCATCGTCAACAGCATCAAGGACTTTTATTGGGACGTGCGCCCGAAGCCGGAATACGGGACGATCGAACTGCGCGTGCTGGATACGCCGTTGAAACCCGTGTACGCGGCGGCGCTCGCGTGCTATGCGCGCGAGCTGTGCCTGGAATGGGCGGGCCAGCCGGGACGCTGGCCGACCAGCAGCAGCCGCGAGCTGTACATCTGGAACCGCTTCAATGCGGCACGCGACGGCGTCGAGGCGACGTGGATCGATCCGGAGTCGGGCGCGTCGATGCCCATCGGCGAAGCGATCCGCGCCGACCTCGAACGACTGTCAAAACGCTCGACCGATCCCGGTTTCGGCAAGGCGTGCAAGGTGATCGAGCATCTGATGAAGGACGGCGGACAGGCGCGCTGGCTGCGCGCCCATCTCGCGTCCGGCGGCGGCATGAACGACCTCGCGCGAATGGCGAGCGAGATGTTCGAAGACGGCGCGCCGCTGGACTAGTTGCTCGTCACGAGCGGTGCGGATTGTTGGGACGGTTGTCGAAGCGGTTCGGCACGCCGTCGCCGTCACGGTCGACGGCGCGGTCGCCGTGGCGCCAGCCGCCCCGCTCCAGTTGCCAGCCGCGGGCGCCCTGGCGCCATTCCGGACGGTGCCAGACATAGCCCGGGCGCACCCGTTCCCAATGGCCGCGCACCCAGGTGTAGCGGTGGCCGTTCCAGTTCCAGTAGCCCGGCGCCCATTCGTAACCGTGGCGCGCGGCCGGCACGACTTCGTGACGCGGCGGCGGCGGTGCGGTGCGCACGACGACGACATCCCGGGCGAACGCCTGCGCCGGCAAGACGGCGGCAGAACTGACGATGGCAAGGGCGGCAGCAGCGAGAATGCGTTTCATGGTGGTTCTCCTTTGGTTGCGCGGTGAAGTTGCGCTGTGAGACCACTATAGCGATTCGCCGCCCGCATTTGCCGGATTGAAGCGGGCGCTTACAACCGATACATGCCGCAACAGGCCGGTAACAGATTTTCAGGTTTTCACGAGGCAGATGCAAAAAGGGCGCCCCCGCAGGGACGCCCTTTTCGCACTGTTGGATGCCGCCAGGCCCAGGTCTCGTGCGCACCCGACAAAGATGCCGGGGACGCAAAGCCTCACCTGGGGCGCCGAGCCAGGCCGGCCGGCACCCGCCAGACAATCAGTCCAGCTTCCAGGCGTAGTCGACCTTGGTCCAGGTCTGGGCCGGTGCGCCGTCCTTGGTGCCCGGCTTGAACTTGCAGGCCGACAGGCCCTTCATTGCAGCCTTGTCCAGGCCTTTGAAGCCGCTCGATTTGTCCAGCTTCGAATCGGCCACCGAACCGTCGGCGGCGATGAGGAAGGACATCGACGTGATGCCCTGCTCTTCGTTCATCAGCGACGCTTTCGGATATTCGACCTTGCACTTGGACGGATCGAACGTCGCCGGCGTTTCGCCTGCAAAAGCCGAACCAGCGATACCCGAGACCAGCAGAGCGACGAGGCTTACAGCAAATTTCTTATTGGACATTTTTATTACCCCCGGAAAACAAAGTTTTTTTTAATGCCAGTGCTCTCCACCGGCGCTGGACGAGCCGTCCTGGCTCAGAATTCTTCCCAATCGTCGCTGGCGGCTGCTGCTGCGACTTTTTTCGCGGTCGATGCCGGCGCATCCGCCGCACGTTCCTGCTGGGCCGGCTGCTTGGCCTTCGCGGCGGCCGGCTTCTTCAGCTGCGGCTTGGCGGCCGGGCGGACGACGACGGCGCGGCTGGCGGTGGCGGCAGCCGGCGCCGGTGCGTCCACGATGGCCTGCTCCTCGCCTTCGGCCAGCTTGAAGATGCTGACGACGCGCTGCAGTTCCGCGGCCTGGTCCTGCAGGCTCTGGAAGGCGGCGGCGGCTTCTTCGACCAGCGCGGCGTTCTGCTGCGTCATGCCGTCCATCTCGATGATCGACAGGTTGACCTGTTCGATGCCGGCGCTCTGTTCGGCGCTGGCGCTGGCGATGTCGCTCATGATGTCGGTCACGCGCTTGACGCTGGCAACGACCTCGTCCATCGTCTCGCCGGCCTCGCCGACGAGCTTGCTGCCGCGGCCGATCTTCTCGACGGAGTCGCCGATCAGTTGCTTGATTTCTTTGGCGGCCGCTGCGGAACGCTGGGCCAGGTTACGCACTTCCGAAGCGACGACGGCGAAGCCGCGACCCTGTTCACCGGCACGGGCTGCCTCGACGGCGGCGTTCAGTGCCAGGATGTTCGTCTGGAAGGCGATGCCATCGATGACGCCGATGATGTCGGCGATCTTGCTTGCCGAGCTATTGATCTCGCCCATCGTGCCAACGACCTGCGACACCACGTCGCCGCCCTTGCGTGCCACGTCCGATGCGGTGGCGGCCAGGTGATTCGCTTCGCGGGCATTGTCCGCGTTCTGTTTCACGGTCGACGTCAGTTCTTCCATCGCCGACGCAGTCTTCTCCAGCGAGCTGGCTTGCAGTTCGGTACGCGACGACAGGTCGGTGTTGCCGGCTGCGATTTCACGCGATGCGGTGGTGATGGTGTGCGTGCCGCGACGGACCTGGCTGACGATGTCGACCAGGCTGTTGCGCATCTGTTTCATTTCGATCAGCAGGCTGCCGCGATCCGACGACTTGGTGTCGATGGCGATCGACAGGTCGCCTTCGGCGATGCTGCCGGCGATCTTGGCGGTGTAGCCCGGCTCGCCGCCCAGCTGCTTCAGCAGGCCGCGGGTGATGACGGTGGCAGCCAGGATGCCCAGTGTGACGGCCAGGGCCAGCAGCACGAGCATGAAATTACGGGCGCTGGCGAAGGCGGCTTCCGCGTCGACCTGGGACTGCGCGTTCAGCTTGTCTTCCAGCTTGCCCAGTTGGTCGAGCCCGTCCAGCCACTT
The DNA here is from genome assembly GCF_047302915.1 of Massilia sp. CT11-108. Classification (NCBI taxonomy): domain Bacteria; kingdom Pseudomonadati; phylum Pseudomonadota; class Betaproteobacteria; order Burkholderiales; family Oxalobacteraceae; genus Massilia; species Massilia sp. CT11-108. The sequence continues at coordinate 13,285 of NZ_JBKYMO010000037.1, forward strand.
CTTCTGGGCGGGACGGATTTCCTTGATCATCACGCGGGTGGCGTCCATCGCGTTATTGGCCAGATAGAGTTCCGATGCCTTGGCGATGGCCGGCATGGCGGCGCCTTCGGCTTCTTTCACTTGGTTCAGCAGGGATTTTTCTTCAGGCAACGCTTCTTCAGAGAACTTGGCGGCCAGTTTTTGCTGCAGAGCATCGTACTTGGCGGTCTGCTCCTTGAAACGGTTCAGTTCCGGCTCCATGTCGGCCGGGTCCGTCATCAGGGTCAGGGTACGCAACGAGGTGACGCGTTCGCTCACGTTGTTACGCATGTCGACGACCAGGCGGGTGACGACATTGTTGACATTCACGACGTGGTCGAGCCGGTTCTGGATCTGCGCCATGCGCAGGATGCCGACGACGGTAACGATAACCAGCAGCACGAGCACGAGGGCAAAACCCAGCCCCAGACGCATGCCGACCTTCATGTTTGCTAAGTTCATTCCTTATCTTCCCTGTTTCAAGTGATCAGACCCGCTCCGGAGTCTTTGTCTTTTGTTACGGAAAGTCCATCTTCCCGGTGGACTCGCGTATTTCCGTCAGGATAAATCAAAACGCCGATTTGCAGACAGAAAACATGCCCCGCTGTAATTATGTTTCACCACAACAACAGGATTAGATGTCGTGCAAGGAGAAGAGCCCAGATTATGGGTCTATTCTTGCCCTCGGGCAAGGATAACGTTGCAGATAATTAAATAAATGCAACATTTTTTGTAGCGGATTTTGAACATCCCGGCCATTTTCATGCGACCGGGGTAGTAAAATAACTAAAAGTCAACCTTACGCGGCGCTTACGCAGCGAGGCGCAGTCTGCCGGCAGCTTCGAGGAGGAGTTCGGGGTTGCCTGCGGCGAGGCGGCGGGAGTCGGACAGCAACTGGCGATAGCCGCGCGCGCCCGGCAGGCCGGCCATCAGGCCCAGCATGTGGCGCGTGATGCTGTTCAGGCGGAGGCCCAGCGGACCGTAGCGCTCCAGCTCGGCGCGGATATATGGAATCATGGCTTCCAGCACCTGTTCGCGCGTTTTCGGCGGGGTCGCGTCGCCATAGAAACGGGCGTCCCAGCCGGCCATCACGTAGGGATTGTGGTACGCCTCGCGACCGATCATGACGCCGTCCACGTGCTGCAGGTGAGTGGCGATCTCGTCGTCGGTCTTGATGCCGCCGTTGATGATAATCTCGAGCTCAGGAAATTCGCGCTTCAGCTGGTACGCCACTTCATAGCGCAGCGGCGGGATCTCGCGGTTTTCCTTCGGCGACAGCCCTTTCAGCACGGCATTGCGCGCGTGCACGATGAAGGTGCGGCAGCCGGCATCGGCGATGGTGCCGATGAAATCGCGCACGAAGCCGTATTCCTCGTTGTAATCGATGCCGATACGGTGCTTGACGGTGACGTCGATGCTGACGGCGTCGCGCATCGCCTTCACGCAATCGGCGACGAGTTGCGGTTCCTGCATCAGGCAGGCGCCGAACGCCCCCTTCTGCACGCGTTCGGACGGGCAGCCGCAATTCAGGTTGATCTCGTCATAGCCCCACTGCTCGCCCAGCTTCGCGCTCTTGGCGAGGTCGGCCGGATCGCTGCCGCCCAGTTGCAGCGCGATGGGATGCTCGATGTCGTCGTAGCGCAGGTGGCGCTCGACGTCGCCATAGACCAGGGCGCCCGTCGTCACCATCTCTGTATACAACCAGGTGTGTTTCGTGATCTGGCGGTGGAAGACGCGGCAGTGGCGGTCGGTCCAGTCCATCATGGGCGCCGTACTTAACGTTCGTTTGTGGTATTTCATGTTTTCTTTGGTTACTCATGTCAAGCGTCTGACGTAACTCATTAGTTTACCGTGAAATGCTCTCAGGCGGCCAAATGTAATCGCTCGTCGTGTCATTGCTACATCAACAATCCTGACCAGCAAGCTCATCAAAGTTATACGGCATCATCAAGCGGTCATCGTTTAACATTAATATTCTTTCATATTTAATGTCGCCAGAGATTGATCATATTTATTCTTTAAATATGGAAGTATTTGTGAAGCGAGAGCTTGAACCGTTCCTGCGCAAAGCGAAAAGTCGTCTTGAAAGAATTGGGCGGTCCACGGGCTTTGGAGCCAAGGCGGCAGACCTGCACGGTGAGGTTTGGCTCGCCATATGTACGCTGCGCGACCGCTTGAATCGGGAGCTTGAGCTCTCTCACCCGGAAGACGAAGAGCGCATTTTCTCCTTCGTTTACTCACGCTTGCGACGACAAAAAGATTGGAAGCTCCACTTTGCCGATAGTCTTGATTTTGACGACGGAGAAAGCCGGCGTTTGTCGGAAAGACTTCCAGATACGCGGTTTGAAGAAGCATACGAGCGGGCCGAAAATTACGATGCGCTGACGAACACATATTCGCAGGCATACGCATATATAGTCGCCCTATCAAATTTTCGGAACGATCAAGCGCTGTTAGCGAATCACTTGGCTATCGCATTACCAACGCTCCGGATACGAATGCGTAGCCTGAATAAATTAGCGGGAAGACAGCCCTCCATCTTCGATGGAAAGCAGCGCTTGGATGAGAACTTCGTACCCCTGCCCGGTCGTCCAGTTCAACTATGTCTCAGAAAAACGGTAGCGAATGTCGAGCCAGCGCAATTGTTTTGACCTTCGACGAACACTGATTACTCGTGCTTTGGCCCAAACCGCGCCAGAACTGCGCCACATTAGATGGCGCCATTCTGAAAACTGCGCCAAAATTGCGCCATCTTTGCTCAACACACCAACTCGTCATGTCTACCGCCGCTGACCTGCTGAACAGTGTCCAGACGTCCGAAACCGGCCTGACGCTTGCCGAACTTCTCGTTCGACATCCTTCCGTCGCCCGGCGTACGGCGCAACGTTTGATCTCACAGATGATCGCACGGCATCAGATCACTGCGGTAGGAGAAGGCCGAGCCCGCCGCTATTTCGGCGCCAGGACGCGCGCCGACACAACCTTACCAGATGCTGGCGCGGACACATTTCCTGACTTTATCCCTCTCTCCGCGGACAGCAAGGATATCCTTGTTTACATTGATCAGCCCGTGGAAGCCCGCAAGCCCGTGGGCTACCAGGGCGACTTCCTGGAAGCATATCGCCCTAACGAGACGTGGTACCTGTCCGAATCACTGCGCCGCCAACTGTACAAGATGGGGCGAACCGCCGATGTCGACGCGCCAGCCGGGACGTACAGCCGCGCCATCCTGAACCGCTTGCTGATCGACCTGTCGTGGGCCTCGAGCCACCTGGAAGGCAATACCTATTCGCGTCTCGATACACGAGAGCTCATCGAACACGGCAAGGCAGCCCGGGGCAAGGCCGCGATCGAAACGCAGATGATCCTGAACCATAAGACGGCGATCGAACTGCTCGTGGAAAACATCGACAACGCCGAATTCAATCGGTACACCTTAGCGAACCTGCACAGCGCTCTGGCCGAAAACCTGCTGCCCAACCCTGCGGACGAAGGGAGAATCCGGCGGCATGCGGTCGACATCGGCAAAAGCGTTTATCGCCCCTTGTCCACGCTACAGCAAATCGAGGGCGCTCTGGACACACTACTGGACAAGGCCAACCAGATCGACGATCCCTTCGAGCAGTCGTTCTTCATGATGGTGCATTTGCCCTACCTGCAGCCATTTGCTGACATCAATAAACGTACCTCCCGGCTGGCCGCGAATCTGCCGCTGTTTCGCGCCAATCTGTGCCCACTCACATTTCTGGACGTACCGGAGCAAGCCTACAGCCGCGCTACCCTCGGGGTGTACGAGCTGACGCGTGTCGAGTTGCTGCGCGACCTGTACGTCTGGGCGTATGAGCGCTCGACACATGAATACCTGGCCCTGAAGCAGAATCTGGCCGAACCCGACCCCCTGCGCCTGGCCTGGCGTGACCTGATCAAAGGCACCATTCGCGAGATCGTCCTTCACGTTGAAAACGAGCCGCTTGCCCAAATCCGGCGAACGGTGGCGCGCCATGTACCAGAGCACGAACAGCCCAGTGTGCAGGCGCTCATCGTCGAGGAACTAAGGCGCCTGCACGAGGGCGTACTGGCGCGCTACGGTCTGCGACCGTCCGAATATGCAGCCTGGAAGGCGGTACACAGCAGGCATTGAGAATCTCCGCGTTGACGGCACCTCGACAAGGAAATCAGGCTGTCCCGCACTTCGCGTGCCGTCCGCCGCTACTTTGCAGGCCGCAGTGCGGTTTGAACGATGCTTTCAAATCCAAAGACATCCTGATGGCGTCGATGAGCAGACCTGACACTACTGACGCTGGCTTGAACTAGACCCGGCGCTAGCGTCACGCTGCAAACCCCGCCGCTTTCCTTGCCTCCAGCCACGCTTCCATGTCGCCCACGGACAACGGCTTCGCAAAATAATTTTTATGGCAGGCGGTCCGACAGGAAGTCCAGAACCACACGCACGCGCGGCGGCTGGTAGCGGTGCGGCAGCCAGATCGCGAACGCCTGGTGCCCGAACACCGGCCGCGGCTCCCACTCGGGCAAGAGCCGCACCGCGCGGTCGGCATCCAGGTCGTCCGCCACGACATAGTGCGGCAACAGCGCGACGCCGACCCCGGCCAGCATGAGCGCGCGCAGGCTGTCGCTGTTATTCACGGACACGTTGCCGCGCACGGCCACGGCGAGGTCGTCGTCGGCACGGCGAAAATGCCGGGCGCGCGCGTGCTCGCCTTCGCCGTAGCGCAGGCACACCACGCCGGCCAGGTCACGGGGGTGCGCGAGCACGGGCGCGGCATGCGCCGCCGCGCACAGCAGATAGCGCGTGGTCAGCAGGCGGCGCGCCACCACGTCGCCGGGCAGCGACCGCGTCAGGCGGATCGCCAGGTCGTAACCCTCCTGGGCCAGGTCGACGGGACGGTCCAGCAGCACGAGTTGCACGTCGAGACGGGGGTGGGTGGCCAACAGCTCGGGCAGCAGCGGCACGATGCAGCGCTGGCCGAACGTGATCGGCGCGCTCATGCGCACGGTGCCGCCGGCGTCGCCGTGCAGGCTGTCGATCTCGCGGCCGGCACCCTCGCACAGCGCCACGGCTTCCCGGGCGCGCTCGACCATCACCTGCCCCGCTTCGGTGAGACTGATGCTGCGGGTGGTCCGCCGCAGCAATTGCGCGCCGCACAGCGTTTCCAGCCGCGCCACCTGCAGGAAGGCGACCGGGTCAATCCGCTGTTCTTCCCCGACTGGATCGACGGCCCGTTCCACCCGCGCTATTTCGCACGTCAGCTGGGCGGCAACCACCCGGGCGTGCTGCGCCAGGCGATGACGGCGCCGGCCAATGCCATCGTACGTGCGCCGCGCCACCTCGGGGACGAGGCCGCCACGCTGTCCGTCGCCGCGCTCACCGCCTGGGCGGCGCTCACGGATGCCGCGCTGCAGCCGGGCCAGACGATCGTGGCCATCGGCAGCGGCGGCGTCGCGCTGTTCGCCCTGCAGTTTGCGCGAATGTTCGGCGTGCGGGCGATCGCCGTCACGTCGTCGGCGCACAAGGTCCCGCAGTTGCTCGCGGCCGGGGCGACCACTGCGGTCGACAGCCGCGCGCATCCCGACTGGGGCATGGAAGTCATGCGGCTGACGGAGGGCGTCGGTGCGCACCTCGTGCTGGAAACCGGAGGCAGTGCGACGTTTTCCGAATCGGTCCGCGCGCTGGCGCCGGGCGCGACGATGGCGATGATCGGGTATGTGTCCGGGCCGCTGCTGGAGATGGACCTGCGCCAGGTGTTCATCGCCAAACGGGCGCGCCTGCACGGCCACACGGTGGGCAATGCGCGCCAGTTCGATGCCATGAACCGCGCCCTGGAGGCGCATGGGATCGTGCCGCTGGTCGACAGCGTGCATCCGTTCGTGGATGCCGCCGCGGCCTATCGCCGGCTCGCGTCCGGCGCCAACGTCGGCAAGGTCCTGGTCAAGCTGGATTGACCAGTACGCTTACTGGTCGCCGCGGTTGATGGGAAAGCAGAAGGCGGCGATCACGAGCACGATGACCAGGAACCAGGTCACCCGATCCAGCCAGTCCATGATGGGTCCGAAACAAAAGAAGGCCGGCGCACGCGCCGGTGGAACGGGATCAGACTATCTTACTTGCCCGGCTGGTACAACTGGTCGAACGTGCCGCCATCCGCGAAGTGGGTCTTCTGCGCCTTGGTCCAGCCGCCGAACACGTCGTTGATGGTGAACAGGTTCACTTTCGGGAACTGCGCCGCGTATTTCGCGCCGATCGCGGCGTTGATCGGGCGGTAGTAATTCTTCGCGATGATGTCCTGGCCTTCATCCGTGTACAGGAATTGCAGGTAGGCGTCCGCGACCTTGCGGGTGCCGCGCTTGTCGACGACCTTGTCGACGACGGCGACCGGCGGCTCGGCCAGGATGCTCGCCTTGGGCGCGACGATCTCGAATTTGTCCGGGCCCAGTTCCTTGATGGCCAGGATCGCTTCGTTTTCCCAGGCGATCAGCACGTCGCCGATGCCGCGTTCGACGAAGGTCGTCGTCGCGCCACGGGCGCCGGAATCCAGCACCGGCACGTTCTTGAACAGCTTGGCCACGTAGTCGCGCGCCTTCGCTTCATTGCCGCCCGGCTGTTTCAGGGCGTTGCCCCACGCTGCCAGGTAATTCCAGCGCGCGCCGCCGGACGTCTTCGGGTTCGGGGTGATGACTTGCACGCCCGGCTTGATCAGGTCGTTCCAGTCGTGGATGCCTTTCGGGTTGCCCTTGCGGACCAGGAACACGATGGTCGAGTTGTACGGCGAGCTGTTGTGCTGCAGGCGCTTCTGCCAATCCCTGGCGATCAGGCCGCGCTCGGCGATCTCGTCGATGTCCCAGGCGAGGGCCAGGGTAACGACGTCCGCCTGCAGGCCGTCGATCACGGAGCGGGCCTGCTTGCCCGAGCCGCCGTGCGACGCCTTGAAGGTGACGTTGTCGCCGGTCTGGGCCTTGTACCTGGCGGCGAAGGCTTTGCCGACGTCCTGGTACAGCTCGCGCGTCGGGTCGTACGACACGTTCAGGAGAGTGATGTCGGCGGCGTGCACGGTCGGGGCAACCAGCGCGATGCCGACCAGGGCCTGGATCAGTTTTCTTGACAACATATGGAAGCTCTTTTTCGAAGGGTTCTGGAAGGCACAGGTTAAGCACACCCCCTCGAAAGACGAACGAATACTTTCGGTCTTGTATATCCGGTTTACTCATGACAGACCTGCCATACGTACAACAGTCAAAATGACAACATGAAACGCGCAAAAAATAATTTAAAAAAATTTCCGCTCGGCATTTAATGACCGCCGCTAAATGGTCGTCCTGTACTTGTGAGAGCGCGAGATGCGCAACCTCCCAACAGTATCCAAGCCATTAGGAGCCATATCATGCTGAGCCTTCACACCAACGTCGCATCGCTTTCCGCACAAAATTCGCTGACCCGCACCCAGACCTCGCTGTCGACCTCGATGACCCGCCTGTCGACCGGTTACCGCATCAACTCGGCGATGGACGACGCTGCCGGCCTGCAGATCGCCACCCGCCTGAAATCCCAGAGCAGCGGTATGGCCGTCGCCATGCGCAACACCCAGAACTCGATCTCGATGCTGCAGACCGCCGACGGCGCGCTGAACGAAGTCACCAACATCCTGACCCGCATGAAGGACCTGGCAACCCAGGCCTCCGACGGTTCCTCGTCCGACGACGACAAGAAAGCGATGGACAAGGAATACAACTCGCTGACCGACGAACTTTCGAACATTTTCTCGAACACCAAATTCGGCGGCACCGAGCTGCTGTCGACCAGCGCGAACGGCAAGCTGAACGCCGCCGCCGGCATCACCTTCCAGATCGGTGCCGACAGCTCGGAAAAGATGACTGCGAACTTCGACACCGAACTCTCCGCAGCCGGCGGCGTGACCGACTCGATCACCACGGCGACCACCGGTTTCGTCTCGAACGCCGCCGGTGCGCCGATCGCCGCGTCGACCGGTTCGATCCTGTTCACCGACGCCAACACTGCGATCGGCAGCCTGAACACGGCCATCGACGCCGTCTCGACCCTGCGTTCGAAGCTGGGCGCGGTGTCGAACCGCCTCGACCACGTCTACAACAACCTGTCGAACATCTCGAGCAACACGCAAGCCGCTACCGGCCGCATCATGGACGTCGACTTCGCGACCGAGTCGTCGAGCATGACCTCGAACCAGATGCTGATGCAAGCTGGTACCGCCATGCTGAAGCAGACCAACAGCATGTCGTCGATGGTCATGTCCCTGCTGCAGTAATCGCAGGGCCAGTGATGGCCACCCCGGGCTAGTCCAGCCGGAATCCGCAAGAGGCCAGCCACAAGCTGGCCTTTTCACTTTACACTGCCGAGATCATGGCCAGCCTATCCATCCCCGCCCTTCCGCCACCCGTCATCCCGGCGAGCGCGCCCGGCACCCTGCCGGCCACGCCGGTCGGCGCGGTCGCCGGGAT
>NZ_JBKYMO010000038.1:0-21608 GCF_047302915.1 Massilia sp. CT11-108
CCCCCCCCCCCCCCCCCCCCCCCCCCCCCCCCCCCCCCCCCCCCCCCCCCCCCCCCCCCCCCCCCCCCCCCCCCCACGACCGTACGCCCTCGAAACGCATCCATTGACGGTGCGCGCAACGATCGCCGGAAAGGTGTACGATACGCCGCTTTGCCGCCGCCGGACCGGCATCGTCACGCATGTGGCCGGCTTCGAGTACACACCATGACCAATACCCCTGATCAATCGCCTCTTGGCAAAAACTCGGCCTACCAGACCGAATACGCGCCGGAGCTGCTGTTTCCCATCCCGCGCCAGCAAAAGCGCGACGAACTCGGCCTGGCGGGCACGCTGCCCTTCTTCGGCGTCGACATCTGGAATGCCTATGAATTGTCGTGGCTGAACATGCGCGGCAAGCCGCAGGTCGCCATCGCGACCTTCACGGTGCCGGCCGATTCGCCCAACATCGTCGAATCGAAATCCTTCAAGCTGTACCTGAATTCGTTCAACCAGACCCGGCTGGCCAACACGGACGCCCTGCTGGCCCTGCTGCGCGAAGACCTGTCGAATGCGGTCGGCGCGCCCGTGCACGCGGCGCTAACGCTGCCCGAAGAGTTCGACAAGCTCAAAATGGGCGAGCTGGACGGCCTCCTGATCGACCGCCTCGACGTCGAGATCGACAATTACAGTCCGTCGCCGGAACTCCTCAAGGCCAACCACGAGGAAGCCGCGGTCGAGGAAACCCTCGTGTCGCACCTGCTCAAATCGAACTGCCTCGTCACGGGCCAGCCCGACTGGGGCAGCGTGCAGATCCGCTACGTCGGTCCGCAAATCGACCAGGAAAGCCTGCTGCGCTACCTGATCGGTTTCCGCGAGCACAACGAATTCCACGAGCAATGTGTCGAGCGCATCTTCACGGACATCCTGCGCCAGTGCAAGCCGAACAAGCTGGCGGTCTATGCCCGCTATACCCGGCGCGGCGGCCTGGACATCAATCCGTGGCGCGCCAATTTCAGCACCGCCAAACCGCCGAATTTGCGTGCCGCGCGCCAATGAACAATGCGGATGGGTGATTTTTGATCGTTCGTCCCCATCTACAGTGTACGTTTCCGGCGACATCCTTCACGAGGTTTCCGGATGTGTAAAACGGCAACTCAGCGCTAGAAAAATCGGCAAAAGAGGCCCCGGGAAGATGTTTCATGCGTGAAACCCGGGATTTCGTGGCGGAAATTGCGCTCGCCGGAACGCCGGGTACGGGGTCTTTACGCAAAGGTTTGCGGCAGGGATCACACAGGCGTCGAACGGCGTGCAAAATCGAATTACACGGCCATAAAACAGGCCTATAATTCCCGCTCGCAAGCACCCAGGGTGCACCGCAATAGAAGCGTGTTATGACTAATCTAAGCAAAATCCTCTCGCTCGAGAACGTGCAGCTGGACATCGAAGTGTCGAGCAAGAAGCGCGCCTTCGAGCAGGCCGGCCTGATCTTCGAGAACAACTGCGGCATCGCCCGCTCCACCGTGTCGGACAACCTGTTCGCGCGCGAGCGTCTCGGGTCCACCGGACTCGGTCATGGCGTCGCCGTGCCGCACGGTCGCATCAAGGGCAGCAAAAGCCTCAAATCGCCGCTGGCCGCGTTCGTGCGCCTGGCCGAGCCGATCCCGTTCGAATCGCCGGACGGCCAGCCGGTGAAACTGCTCTTTTTCCTGCTCATCCCGGACCACGTCACGCAACAGCACCTGGAAATCCTGTCGGAGATCGCGGAACTGTTTTCGGATGAGGCAATCCGCACGGCCTTGAGCACGGACACGGATCCGAAGTCCGTCTACGAACGCATCATCAACTGGCAACCGAGCCTGCAAGCCCTCGGCTGACCTTGCGAAAGCGACCATGCTGCAGACCCCGCTGACCATCCAACGGCTGTACGACGACAACCGCGACAGCCTGCAACTGGGCTGGTTCGCCGGATTTCCAGGCGGAGAACGCCAGATTTCCGGCGACGCCGTCTCCGCCGCGGACCAGGTCGGCCACCTGAACCTGATCCACCCGGGCCGCATGCAGGTGTTCGGTCACCAGGAACTGAATTACTACCAGCGCCTGAAATCCGGGTCGCGCAGCCACCTGATCGGCGAACTGATCGCGGGCGGTCCGCCGGCGCTGTTCATCGCGCAGGGTCTCGACACCCCGCCGGACATCCTCGCCATCTGCGACGAGCAGAACATCCCGCTGTTCTCGACGCCGCTGCCGGCCGCGCAGGTCATCGACTACCTGCGCGTGTATCTGTCGAAGAAGCTGGCGCAGCGCGTCATCATGCACGGCGTGTTCATGGACGTGCTGGGCGTCGGCGTGCTGATCACGGGCGACTCGGGCCTCGGCAAGAGCGAGCTGGGCCTGGAACTGATCTCGCGCTCGCATGGCCTCGTCGCCGACGACGCCGTCGAATTCTCGCGCATTGCCCCGAACATGATCGAGGGCCGCTGCCCGCCGCTGCTGCAGAACCTGCTCGAAGTGCGTGGCCTGGGCCTGCTGGACATCAAGGCGATCTTCGGCGAGACGGCGGTGCGCCGCAAGATGCGCCTCAAATTGATCGTCCACCTGGTCAAGCGGGGCGCGCTGGACGAGGAAGTCGAACGCCTGCCCTTCCACTTCCCCACCGAGGACGTGCTGGGCCTGCCGATCCGCAAAGTGGTCATTCCCGTCGCGGCCGGCCGCAACATCGCGGTGCTGCTGGAAGCCGCGGTGCGCAATACGATCCTGCAGCTGCGCGGGATCGATACGCTGCAGGAGTTCATGGAACGACAGCGACAAGCAATGAGCAGCGATTAGCGCTGCAGTGGAGTGCGGGCCAAGCATGGCCCGCCCGTTCCGCAGGCGCGGAGCGGTGCTCCGCGAAACCCCTGCTCCACCAGCGACAAGCAATGAGCAGCGACTGAGCATACGAAAGTTCAGTCCAGGAATCCGCTCCCCACGGCACTGTTGCAAATACCTCATCCATAAGCCTTGTGCGATGCGGCAAAGACTTGCCGATGCTATCATCGCGCCATGCGCATCCTACTCATCACCGGTATCTCGGGCTCCGGTAAATCCGTCGCCCTGAACGTCCTCGAAGACGCTGGCTACTATTGCGTCGACAACCTTCCCCCCGCCCTGCTGCCGGCGCTCGTCGGCAGCATCGAAGGCGACGAAACCAGACGCATCGCCGTCGCCGTCGACGCGCGCAGCGCGGAGTCGCTGGCCGAGCTGCCGACGACGGTCGCTGCGCTGCGGGAGGAAGGCCACCAGGTGAAGGTGATCTTCCTGACGGCCAGCACGCACTCGCTCGTCGCCCGTTTTTCCGAGACGCGCCGCAGCCACCCGCTGTCGCACGAACTGCGTCCGGGCGAGAACCCGGCGTCGCGCCGCACGCTGATCGAATGCATTTCGGAAGAACGCGACCGGCTGGGGCAGATCGAGAAGATGGGCCACGTGATCGACACGTCCGAACTGTCGGCCAACAAGCTGCGCGCATGGATCAAGGAACTGGCCGAGGTCGCCTACGCGCCGCTGACGCTGTATTTCGAATCGTTCGCATTCAAGCGCGGCGTGCCGCTCGATGCCGACTTCGTGTTCGACGTGCGCGCCGTGCCGAATCCGTATTACGACCTCACCTTGCGCCCGCTGAACGGCAGGGACGCGCCCGTGATCGCCTTCCTCGACGCCCAGCCGCAGGCGGCCGAGCTGCTGTCCGACATCCGCGCGTTCATCGCCAAGTGGCTACCGTCGTTCAAGAAGGACAACCGCAGCTATCTCACCGTGGCCGTCGGTTGCACGGGCGGCCAGCACCGCTCCGTGTACATGGCGGAGCGGCTCGGCGCATATTTCAGCGACACGGAACGCGTCGTCGTGCGCCACCGCGAGCAGCCCTGATATGCCCTAGGCGTGGGCACCCGGTGCCCACCCAAGTACGCCGTCGAACGTCGTGCCGGCCCGGATTCGCAGCGAAGCGCGATCACAAATCGCGTAGCGGATGCGCGTGCCCGGGCCAGACGGGCGCGAAGAACCACGCGACCATCTCCGGCGTGACCGCATCGAGCGTGGGCGGATTCCACTGCGGCGCATTGTCCTTGTCGATCACGAGCGCGCGCACGCCTTCGAGCACTTCGCCGTGTTCGAACGTGCGGCGCACGAGCGAGCGCTCCATGCGCAGGCAGTCCGCGACGCCGAGCGCCGCGCCGCGCACGAGCATCTCGCGCGTCACGGACATCATCAGCGGCGAGCGCTGGCGCAGCGTGGCCAAGGTCTTTTGCGCGAACGGGCTCGCATCCGTCTCCAGCGACGCCATCACGGCCGCGACGGAGTCCGCGCCGAAGTGGCGGTCGATCGCGTCGCGCTGCGCTTCCAGTTCGCTCGCGCCGGCCGGGAACGGCGCGGCGAACGCGCGGATCGCGGCGGGCAGTTCCGCGCCCGGCGTCGTCTCGATCAACGCGCGCAGCGCATCCAGCTGCGCGCCCGGCACGAACACGTCGGCCAGGCCGACGTAGATCGCATCGGCCGCGCCGATCGTCACGCCCGTCACGCCGAGATAGTGGCCGAGGCGGCCCGGCGCGTGCGACAGGAAGTGGCTGCCGCCCACGTCCGGGAACAGGCCGATGTTCACTTCGGGCATGGCGATCTTCGAGCGCTCCGTCACGATGCGCAGGCCGCAATCCGGCCCGCCCTGCGCGATGCCCATCCCGCCGCCCATCACGACGCCATCCATCAGCGCAATGTACGGCTTCGGATAAAAGTGGATCAGGTGGTTGAGCGCGTATTCCTCGGTGAAGAAATCTTCCAGCAGCGGGCTGCCGGTCTGCGGCGTGGCGCGGCCGGCCTCGTGGAAAAAGCGGATGTCGCCGCCGGCGCACAAGGCCTTTTCGCTGCTGCTTCCGATGACGACGGCGTCGATCGATGCATCGTCGCGCCAGGCGAGCAGCGTGGCGGTGAGCGTGCGGACCATGTCCAGCGACAGCGAGTTCAGCGCCTTCGGGCGGTCCAGGGTGACGATGCCGCTGCGGTTGGCAACCCGCGTCAGAACGTGTGCAGTCATGTCTCGTTGTTATTGAAATAATCAGAGCAGCATTGTAGCGCCCATAAAAACTAAAAGGGCGCCGATGCGCCCTTTACTCCTTGGTGCTACTGCACGCGTGGCATTACGCCGCGGCGGGCTCCTCCTCCCCACCTTCGGACATGCGCTTGATACACGCGTTGTCATGATCCTTGAGCATTTGCTTGTACTTGACGACCTGGCGGTCCAGGCGGTCCATCAGCATGTCGATCGCGGCGTATAGATCGTGCGCGGCACTGGCGACATGGACGATCTTGCCCGCGAGGCGCAGGTTGATCTCGGCTTTCTGGCGTTTTTCTTTCTCGGTGAGATTGTCGATGCAGAGGATGACGTGTGAGTCGATCACTTGATCGAAATGACGGGTGATGCGTTCGAGCTTGTTCTGTACGTATTCTCGGATGGCTGGAGTTACATCGAGATGATGTCCGCTGATTGTGAGATTCATACACACTCCTTTGAAGATGCACTGCCTGCCGTGCGCGCATCGTGCGCAATGGGACAGTGTTTGTTACAAGGATTTGCGGAGACTGACGGGCGGGATTTTCAGCGCCTCACGGTATTTTGCGACCGTGCGTCGCGCGATGACCATTCCCTGTTCCCCTAGCATCTCCGCGATCTTGCTATCGGATAATGGATTCTTGGGGTCTTCTGCTCCTGTGAGTTGTACGATGAGGGCCCGTATTGCCGTCGACGATGCTTCGCCTCCCGCTTCGGTGGCAACGTGACTCCCGAAGAAATACTTCAACTCGAACATGCCGTGCGGGGTCAGCATATATTTCTGAGTTGTGACTCGAGAAATTGTGCTCTCGTGTAGACCTAGTGTATCAGCTATCTCACGTAAAACAAGGGGCCGCATCGCGACTGCGCCATGGGAAAAAAAGTTGCGCTGGCGATCGACAATTGCCTGGGCTACACGCAGGATCGTGTCGAAGCGCTGGCGCATGTTCTTGATGAGCCACTTGGCTTCCTGCAACTGCGCGTTCATCTGCGTTTCCGATTTGCCCTGCTTCATCAGCGACGCGTACAGGCTGTTCACGCGCAGGCGCGGCATCACTTCCGGATTCAGTTGCACGCTCCAGCCATCCTTGGCGCGGCGCACGATCACGTCGGGCACGACGAAGTCCGACACGTCCGACGCGAACGCCGCGCCCGGATGCGGATTGCACTGGCGGATGACGGCCTGGGCTTCGCGCAGGTCTTCGTCGTCGCAATCGAGCGCCTTCTTCAGCTTGTTGAATTCGCGCTGCGCGAACCACGTCAGGTATTTCTCGACGATGACGAGCGCCATGCGCCGCGTCACCATCGGCACGCCGGGCATGCGGCGGATCTGCAGCGCCAGGCACTCGGCCGCGCTGCGCGCGCCCACGCCCGGCGGGTCCATGCTCTGCACCATGGCGAGCGCCGTGCGCAATTCGTCGAACTCGATCTCCAGTTCTTCCGGCAGGCGCGCATGGATGTCTTCCAGCGGTTCTTCCAGGTAGCCGTTGTCGTCGAGCGCATCGACGACGAGTTCCACGAGCGCGCAGTCGCGCGCCGCGCAGCACGTCAGGCGCACCTGCTCCATCAAATGCTCGCGCAGCGTGACGGGGCTCGCTTCCAGCTGCGGGCGGCCGTCCTCGTCCTCGCCGCCGCTGCCGCTGCCGCTGCGGCCGTATTCGCCCCAGTCCTCGCCGCCTTCGCCGCCGCTTTCTCCGCTGTCGCCGCCGGCGTCACCGCCTTCGCCATTGCCGCTCTCGGCGGGCGCACTGCCGCCTTCGTCGCCATTGCCCTGCGCGGCCGGCGCCTCGCCCGCCTGTGACGAGGACGGCGCGCTGTTGATAGCGCCGTCGGCCAGCAACCGTACGGAGCGGTCGAGCGGATCGTCGAGCCGTTCGAGCAGCGGGTTCTCGCTCAGGACCTGCTCGATTTCCTGGTGCAGCTCGAGCGTGGACAACTGCAGCAGGCGGATCGATTGCTGCAGTTGCGGCGTCAGTGCAAGGTGCTGTGAGGTCTTGAGTTGCAGCGTCTGTTTCATGACTACATTCGGAAGTGTTCGCCCAGGTAGACGCGGCGCACCGATTCGTTGGCGATGATGTCGTCGGGACGGCCCGATGCCAGCACCGCGCCCTGGTTGATGATGTAGGCGCGGTCGCAGATGCCCAGCGTCTCGCGCACATTATGGTCCGTGATCAGCACGCCGATGCCGCGCTCCTTCAGGAAGCGCACGATGCGTTGGATCTCGATCACGGCGATTGGATCCACGCCGGCGAACGGTTCGTCCAGCAGCACGAAGCGCGGATTGGTCGCGAGCGCGCGCGCGATCTCCACCCGGCGGCGTTCACCACCGGACAGCGACAGCGCCGGGCTCTCGCGCAGCTTCTCGATCTGCAGCTCGGCCAGCAGCTCGTCGAGACGTTCGGTGATGCGCGCCTTGGTGAGCGACTTGCCGTTCTCGCGCTGCAATTCCAGCACCGCGCGGATGTTCTCTTCCACCGTCAGCTTGCGGAACACGGACGCTTCCTGCGGCAGGTACGACAGTCCGAGCAGCGCGCGCCGGTGGATCGGCAGGCCCGTGATGTCGGTGCCGTTGATGTCGATGCTGCCGGCGTCCGACGGCACGAGGCCCACGATCATGTAGAACGAGGTCGTCTTGCCTGCGCCGTTCGGGCCCAGCAGGCCGACCACTTCGCCGCACGCCACCTGCAACGACACGTCGCGTACGACCAGCCGCTTGCCGTAGCTCTTCTGCAGTCCCTTGACGACGAGGGTGCTGCCGCCGCATTCGGCCGGCGCGGCCTGCGTGCCTGCTTCCATTGCGCTTGCCTCCGTCATTGCTTGCCTGCCGGAGCGGGAGCGGCGCCGGCTGCAGGGGCGCGGCGCGGCTGCAGCGTGATGCTGCCGCGGCCATTGCCCGGCTTGTCCGTGCCGTTGGCGTCGTTCAGGCCGAGCAGCTTCTCGTTGCGGTTGTCGTAGGAGATGAATTCGCTGGCCATCTCCTGCGTGACCTTCTTGCCCTCGAGCTGGCGGATGACGGCCTTCGAGAACAGCTTCACGATGTCGTTGCGTTCGTCGTATTCGATGCGCTGGGCCTGGCCCTCGCCCCACAGGTCCGGGCCGCCGTCGCGCTTCTGGCGGAAGGTCGCGAGCTTGCCGGGATTGGCCGTGAGGATGAAGGTGCGCCAACCGTCCGGCGATTCCTTGACCTCGGCGCGGTCGGACTTCAGGATCATGGTGCCGCGCGTGATGACCACGTTGCCGGTGGCGACGTAGTTCTGCGTGACCTGGTCGACGTTGGCGTTGTCGAACGCGATGTCGACGGGCTTGAGCGCGTCCGCCTTCTCGGCCGAGGCAGCCAGCGGCACCAGCAGGAAGATGGCGGCGGCGAGTATTTTTTTCATTCGATAGTCCTTTTTAGTGACTTGCGCGCGACTGGCGTGGCGGATAGGTGACCTTGCCGCGGCCACCCAGCGCGATCTGCTGCGTGGCGTTGTTGGCGACCATGCCCACCGCGTCGACCGATGCGGCGCCGAGCGTCATGTGGATCGGCTTGTCGGTCTTCGCGATCTCGTCGTCCGGCAGGATCGTCAGGACCTCGGTGCGGATCCGCATCGGCTCCGCACCCGGGGCGGCCGGACGCCGGATGTCGACATTGCCCGTCAGGTCGATCTGGTTCTGGTTCTGGCTCACGAGCGCGCTGTTGGCCGTCATCGTCATCGGCGGATGCTCGTCGGTGAGGCTCTGCACGACCGGCTTGTCCACGAGCGCCGTGTTGTCGACGGGGCGGTGCGTGAGGCGCTCTCCCGAGATCACGTAGCGCGGCTTGCCGGCCTCCGACATGCGGACCCAGCTGAAGTTGTCGACGATGTAGTCCGGCTCGTTGCCCGCGTTGAAGCCCGGCCCGTTCTCCCCGCCCTGCATCACCTGCACGAGCCAGAAGCTGCCGAACGCGCAGAACACGGCGAACAGCATCAGGAGCAGCAGGCGCCAGCGGTGCGCGGTACGCTTGTAGCTTGCGGGAGCCATATCTCTCTTATCCGAAGTAAGGCGCGAGCGCCTGTTCGTAGGTGCCCTGGGCGCGCATCACCATATCGCACACTTCGCGCACGGCGCCGCGGCCGCCCGGGTTCTTCGTCACGTAATGGGCGCGGTGCTGCACTTCCGGATGCCCGCTCGGCACCGTCACCGCAAAGCCCACGCGCGAGAGCAGCGGCAGGTCGATCACGTCGTCGCCGATGTAGCCGCACGCCTCCGCCGTCACGCCGGTTTTATCCAGCAGCTCGGCGAACGCGAGGCGCTTGTCGTGCTGGCCCTGGAACACGTGCGTGATCCCGAGGTCGCTTGCGCGCTTGATGACGATGGGCGACGTGCGTGCGCTGATGATCGCCGTCTGCACGCCGGTGCGATTCAGCAGCTGGATGCCGAGACCGTCCAGCACGTAGAACGTCTTCGTGACTTCGCCGTCCGGGCCGTACGTCAGGCTGCCGTCGGTGAGGACGCCGTCCACGTCGAAGATCATGACTTTGACGCGCGCCGCGCGCTCCATGTGTGCCAGCGGAGTCACCATCAGATCACCTTGGCGCGCGTGAGGTCGTGGATGTGCAATGCGCCCACCAGCACGCCGTCCGCATCCGTGACGAGCATCTGGTTGATGCGGAATTCTTCCATCACGGCGACGGCATCCACCGCCAGCTGTTCCGGATGCACGCGGCGCGGGTTCGGGTGCATGACGTCGCGGATCGCGAGCTTGCTGAAATCCTGGACCTTTTCGATCAGGCGGCGCAGGTCGCCGTCCGTGAACACGCCGACGGGGCGGCCGGCATCGTCGACGATGGCCGTCATGCCCATGCCCTTGTGCGAGATTTCCAGCAGCGCGTCCGTGAGGAGCGCGTCCGGTTTCACCGTCGGCACTGCGGCGCCGCTGCGCATCACGTCGCGCACGTGCGTGAGCAGGCGGCGGCCGAGCGCGCCGCCCGGATGCGAGCGTGCGAAATCGTCCGGTTTGAAGCCGCGCAGCTCGAGCAGCGCGACGGCGAGCGCATCGCCCAGCGCGAGGGTCGCGGTGGTGCTCGCGGTCGGCGCCAGGTTAAGCGGGCAGGCTTCCTTCTCGACGGCCACGTCCAGGTGCACGTCCGCCGCCAGGGCCAGGCTCGACTCCGGCTTGCCGGTCATCGCGATCACGGGCACGTTCATGCGTTTGACGGCCGGGATCACGATGGCCAGTTCGCTGCTTTCGCCGGAATACGAGATGGCGATCAATACGTCCTGCGAGGTCACCATGCCGAGGTCGCCGTGCGCGGCCTCGCCCGGGTGCAGGAACAACGCCGGGGTGCCGGTGGAGGCCAGGGTCGCCGCGATCTTGCGGCCGATGTGGCCCGACTTGCCCATGCCCGACACGACGACGCGGCCCTTGCACGCCATCATCAGCGCGACGGCGCGCGGCACGCTGTCGTCGCGGTCGAGGCGCGCGGACAGCTTGCGGATCGCCTCGCCTTCGACATCCAGCGCCTCGCGGGCCAGATCCAGCGCGCGCCGTGCCTGGGCCTCGTTAAAACTTGTCAGCATTATTTTTTCATCGGTTACACTCATAGGCAAAGTATATCCGAATTGGGAAAGCAAAAAACTTGCCAGACATAACAAACAACATATTTACGGGACCTCGCCGTCGCGCTCCATGACCTCAGGCCTCGAACTCACCCTCCTGTTGCTGGGCAGCGCAGTCCTCGGCGTCGTCGCGTTCCGGATGCTGCACCTGCCGCCGATGCTGGGCTATCTCGCCGTCGGCGTGCTGATCGGCCCCCACGCGCTGAACCTCGCCGACAACGGCACCACGACGCAGGCCCTGGCCGAATTCGGCGTCGTCTTCCTCATGTTCTCCATCGGGCTGGAATTCTCGCTGGCCCAGCTGCGCGCCATGCGCCGCATCGTGTTCGGGCTCGGGCTCGCGCAGGTCGTGCTGACCATCGTCGTGACGGTACTGGCGTCGCTGTGGACGCGCTACCTGCCCCCGTCGATGCAGATCGGCTGGCAGGCCGCGCTGGCGCTCGGCGGGGCGCTGGCGATGTCGTCGACGGCCATCGTCTCGAAACTGCTGACGGAACGGCTGGAGCTGGAAAGCGAGCACGGACGCCGCATCATCGGCATCCTGCTGTTCCAGGATCTCGCCGTCGTGCCGCTGCTGATCCTGATCCCGTCGCTGGCGAAACCGGCCGAGGAACTCGCGATGACGCTCGCGTGGGCCGGCATCAAGGCCGCCGCCGTGCTGGCGCTGCTGCTGTTCTTCGGCCAGAAGCTGATGCGCAAGTGGTTCAACATCGTCGTCAAGCGCCGCTCGCAGGAACTGTTCATGCTGAACCTGCTGCTCGTGACGCTGGGCGCGGCCGCGATCACGGAACACGCCGGCCTGTCGATGGCGCTGGGCGCGTTCGTGGCGGGCATGCTGATCTCCGAGACGCCCTATAAACACCAGGTGGAGGAGGACATCAAGCCGTTCCGCGACGTGCTGCTGGGCCTCTTCTTCATCACCATCGGCATGCTGTTGAACGTGCAGCTCGTGCTCGCGAACTGGTGGGTCGTCCTGCTCCTGCTGGCCGTGCCCGTGCTGCTGAAATTCGCGCTGATCGCGCTGCTGGCCAAGGCGTTCGGTTCGACCGACGGCGTCGCGATGCGCACGGGCCTCGCGCTCGCGCAGGCCGGCGAATTCGGCTTCGTGCTGCTGAGCCTCGCCTCGGGTTCGCACCTGATCGCGCCGTTCGTGATCCAGCTCGTGCTCGCGTCGATGGTGCTGTCGATGCTGGTCGCCCCGTTCGTCATTGCGAACATGGACAAGCTCGTGATGAAGGTGGCGACCAACGAATGGATGCTGCAGTCGCTGCAGCTGACGCAGATCGCGAGCCGTACGATGGCCACGCAGAAGCACGTGATCATCGCCGGCTTCGGCCGCAGCGGCCAGTCGCTGGCCACCCTGCTGTCGGAAGAAAAGCTGCCGTGGTACGCGCTCGACCTCGACCCCGAGCGGGTGCAGGAAGCGCGCACGGCCGGCATCAACGTCTCATACGGCGACTGCACGCGCCGTGAAGCGCTGATCGCGGCCGGTATCAACCGCGCCAGCGCCCTCGTGATCACGTTCGCGGACACGCGCCTCGCGGTGAAAGTGCTGCACCTCGTGACCGAGCTGGCGCCAAAGCTGCCCGTGATCGTGCGCGCCCACGACGACACGGAACTCGACGTGCTGAAACGGGCCGGCGCCACCGAGGTCGTGCCGGAAGCGCTGGAATCGAGCCTGATGCTGGCCTCGCACGCGCTGGTCGTGATGGGCGTGCCGCTGCGCCGCGTGGTGCACCGCGTGCAGGCCGCGCGCGACGAGCGCTACGCCTCGCTGCGCGGCTTCTTCCACGGCGCCAGCGACATCGCGGACGGCACGGAACACAACTACGTGCGCCTGCATTCGGTGACCCTGCGCGACGACACCGGCGCCGTCGGGCGCTGCATCGCGGAGCTGGAACTGGACGAAGTGGGGGCCGAAGTCACGGCCGTGCGGCGCGGGATCGACCGTATCGAGCCGACGCCGGAGACGGAATTGCGGGCGGGGGATGTGGTGGTATTAAGAGGAACCGGAAACGCGGTAACCCGAGCGGAAGGCCGATTGCTGCGGTAATTGCGTTGGGTGGGCTCCCCGAGCCTACGTTGATGCGACGACGCGGTTCCGGCCGCCCTCTTTCGCCTGATACAAGGCCTGGTCGGCCTGGGCGACGAGCTGCTGCGCCACGCCTTCGATCGCGTGGTCCCGCTCGAAATCGTCGAGGGTCGCCACGCCGATCGACACCGACACCGCCAGCGTCTGCCCTTCCGGCATCACGAACGGCTTCTCCGCCACGCTGGCGCGGATGCGCTGGGCGACCATGCTGGCGCTGCCCAGGTCCGCGTCGATCAGCAGCACGACGAATTCCTCGCCGCCGAAGCGGCCCAGCGCATCCGTCATGCGCAGTTCGGCCTTGATGCGCGCCGCGACTTCGCGCAGCACGTCGTCGCCGGCCAGGTGGCCGTACGTGTCGTTGACCTGCTTGAAATAATCGATGTCGATGTACATGCACGACAGCCGGTACGCCTGGCGCCGCGCGCGCGAAATCTCTTCGACGAGGCGGCGGTCCATGTAGCGGCGGTTGTAGACGCCCGTCAGCGCGTCGGTCAGGCCGATGTACTTCAGCATTTCGTTGCTGATCACGTTCTCCAGGCAGATCGCGATGATCGACCCCATGTGCTCGACGAAGTCCGTCCCCAGCAGCGGCGTGAAGCGGCCCGGGTCGCGGCTGCCCAGGTTCAGGCTGCCGATCAATCGTTTATTGCGCAGCAGCGGCACCAGCGCCACGCTGGCGATGCCCGCGGGCGGATGGGGAAAGGCGTGGCGTTGCGTGGCCGCGTCGAACGGTATCAGCCGTGGTTTCGGCGTGCGGCCGGCGGTCAGGTCATACCCGAGACCATCGACATTGTCGTGGAACAGCAGGTTGGGAAACGCCTCGAAATCCACGCCCAGCTTGTCCATGACGGTGTAGATGTCGGCGTCCGTGTCGACGAGCGACAGGGTGACGGCATCGAGGTCGGACACCACGGGCAGGAGGCGGAAGATCGTGCCGACCAGTTCCTGGAAAGTGCTCGCGCCGACGATTTCCAGGTCGAACGCCTGGTGCCGCATCATGATGGCGTGATTGCCCTCGGCCTGGTCCATCAAACTGGCCAACTGGCGGCGCAAGGCCTCGTTCTCGGCGATGAGTTCGCGCACACTGGCGCCGCGCTCGTGCATGTGTGGTTCCCCTTCAGCAAGAACCCTAATTTACGCGAACTTACGCGGCTTGAAAACGAAAATGATGAGGTAAGGCTAACAATATTGCCAAGATGTCATCTCAATGTTGCGCGTACCGCGTCCCAGGCCCGGTCCAGCAGCGGCGGCGCCAGCAGGTGGACGGCGCGGGGCACGACGTCCAGCCGCACGTCCGCCCCGAGCGCGGCGAGGCGTTCGAACATGCGTTCGCTGTGCTGCACGGGCACCGTCCCGTCCCGGCGGCCGTGCACGAGCGTGACGGCCGTACGCCGCTCCCAGACGTCCGGCAGCGGCGCGCAGCGTCCCGCGACGGCGACGACGTGGCGCGCGAGATAGCGGTCCCGGCACGCGGCCAGCGCCATGATCGCGCCCTGCGAAAAACCCGCCAGCACCGTGTCATCCGCGCCCACGCCATGCGCGCGCTGTAACGCCTCGATGGCCGCGACGAATGCCGGCAGCGCGGCACGGATGCGGCCCGGACGATTCTCTTCCGTGATGCCGGCCACCGACATCCATTGAAAACCGGCGCCGCCGCGGTCGCAGGGACAGGCGGCCGGCGGTACGACCACGCGCGCGTGAGGATCATGGATGGTAATCAGGTCGGCCAGCGGCGCCATGTCGGCGGGCGTCTGGCCGGCGCCATGAAGCAGGATGATCAGGGAATGCATCCGCGCAGTCTAGCGCATCCGCCGCATATCGATATACGCCCACCGACTCAGGCGTTTTCCAAATTAACAAGCGCGAAACCATTCGTTCCCCGGGGCCCCGCTCGTCGATACCATCCTGCCAATCATGACTTGTCATGACAGGACATACCAGACCATGACCCACGCCATCCTTCGCGCCATCGAACCATCCGCCGTCCCGCTGTATTCGCAAGTCCGTGAACGGCTGCGCGAGCGCATCGTCGACGGCACCTATGCCCCGCAGGCCCGGCTGCCGTCCGAAAGCGAGATCGGCACCCTCTTCAAAGTGAGCCGCATTACCGTGCGCCAGGCGCTGGGCGACCTGCAGAAGGAAGGCGTGATCGTGAAGGTGCCAGGCAAGGGCACGTTCGTCGCGGCGACCCGCCCGAGCCAGGAACTGGCGCGGCTGGAAGGCTTCGGCGAAGCGATGTCGCGCAAGGGCCACCGGATCGTCAACCGCGTCGTGAAGCATGCGCTGGTCGAGGCAACGCCCCTGGTGGCGGCGCGGCTGCGCGTGGCGCCGGGCGCGCCGGTGACGGAGATCCACCGCGTGCGCTGGCTCGATTGCGAGCCGGTGTCGTTCGAGATCACGTACCTGCCCCCCGCGATCGGCGAGCGCCTGCGCGGCGAGAACCTCGCTGAACGCGACATCTTCCTGATCCTGGAAACCGACTACGGCATCACGCTCGGCCACGCCGACATCCAGATCGGCGCGGTCAATGCAGATCACGCGTTGTCCGAGGCGCTGCGCGTGGAACCGGGTGCCGCGTTGCTGCGCATCGAGCGCCTGACGTGGACGGCGGACGGCATGCCGCTCGACTTCGAATACCTGTACGTCCGCGGCGAAGCCTTCCAGTACGCCCTGCGCCTGCCGCGCCATCCCTGACATTCATTTAACTGGAACCGATATGGAAACGCATATTCAAACCGTCGACGTGCTCGTGATCGGCGGCGGCACGGCCGGCCCGATGGCCGCCGTCAAAGCCAAGGAAGCGAACCCGCAGCTGCGCGTGCTGCTGCTGGAAAAGGCCAACGTCAAGCGCAGCGGCGCAATCTCGATGGGCATGGACGGCCTGAACAACGCCGTCGTGCCCGGCTTCGCGACGCCCGAACAGTACGTCAAGGAGATCACGATCGCCAACGACGGCATCGTCAACCAGGCCACCGTGATGGCGTACGCGCAGAACAGCTACGCGATGATCGAGGAGCTGGACAGCTGGGGCGTGAAGTTCGAGAAGGACGAGACGGGCGACTACGCGATGCGCAAGGTCCACCACATGGGCACCTACGTCCTGCCGATGCCCGAGGGGCACGACATCAAGAAGGTGCTGTACCGCCGCCTGAAACGGGCACGCGTAGCGATCACCAACCGCCTCGTCGCCACGCGGTTGCTGACCGCCGAAGACGGCTCAGGTGCCAGCAAAATCGCGGGCGCGATGGCCTTCGATTGCCGCACGGGCGACTTCCACGTGATCCGCGCGAAGTCCGTCGTGCTGGCGACGGGCGCCGCCGGACGTCTCGGGCTGCCCGCCTCGGGCTATTTGTTCGGTACCTACGAAAATGCGACCAATGCGGGCGACGGCTACAGCATGGCGTACCACGCGGGCGCCGAGCTGTCCGGCATCGAATGCTTCCAGATCAACCCGCTGATCAAGGATTACAACGGCCCCGCCTGCGCGTACGTGACCGGCCCGTTCGGCGGCCACACGACCAATGCGAAAGGTGAACGCTTCATCGAATGCGATTACTGGAGCGGCCAGATGATGCAGGAGTTCTACGACGAACTCCAGGGCGGCAACGGCCCCGTGTTCCTCAAGATGAACCACCTGGCCGAGGAAACCATCCAGACCATCGAGACGATCCTGCACACGAACGAGCGTCCGAGCCGCGGGCGCTTCCACGAAGGGCGCGGCACGGACTACCGCGAGCAGATGGTCGAGATGCACATCTCGGAGATCGGCCTGTGCAGCGGCCACTCCGCGTCCGGCGTGTGGGTCGACGAGCATGCGCGCACGACGGTGCCGGGCCTGCACGCGGCCGGCGACCTCGCCTGCGTGCCCCATAACTACATGCTGGGCGCGTTCGTCTACGGCCGCCTGGCTGGCGAAAGCGCGGCCGCGTACTGCGCGGCGCACGAACTGCCCGCCGTCGACGAGGCCCAGGTCGAGCGCGAGCGCGCCCGCGTGTGGGCGCCGCTGACGCGCGAGGACGGGTTGCCGCCGAACCAGGTCGAGTACAAGCTGCGCCGCATGGTCAACGACTACCTGCAGCCGCCGAAGGTCACGCGCAAGATGGAGATCGGCCTGCAGCGCTTCGAGATGATCCGTGCCGACCTCGATCGCCTGCAGGCGAGGAATCCGCACGAGTTGATGCGCGCGATGGAAATCCACGCGATCCGCGACTGCGCCGAGATGGCCGCGCGCGCGTCGCTGTACCGCACGGAGAGCCGCTGGGGCCTGTACCACAACCGCGTCGACTACCCGCAGCGCAACGATGCCGACTGGTTCGTGCACGTGCAGCTGAAGAAGCAGGACGGCGAAATGACCTGTTTCAAGCGCCCGGTCGCCCCATACATCGTTCCGCTCGACGACAACGAGAAGGACGCCTACCGCCGCCTGCGCGTGCACAAGACCGAAGCCCTCGCGGCCTGACCAGGAGAACCTCATGCCGACCACCATCAACATCACCAGCGTCCCCGTCACCGTCGACGAAGACAAATGCATCGCACACAAGGGCTGCACCGTGTGCGTGGACGTGTGCCCCCTCGACGTGCTGGCCATCGACATGGTCAAGGGCAAGGCGTACATGAAGTTCGACGAATGCTGGTACTGCATGCCGTGCGAGAAGGATTGCCCCACGGGTGCCGTGCACGTCGACATCCCCTATCTGCTGCGCTGAACATACTACGGAGAACAATCAATGAAATTCCTTGCCCTGTCCCTGCTGCTCGCCTTCGGTTCCGCCAACGCGGCCGAGACCATCCGCGTCGCCATCGGCACGCAGGACACGACCATCAACTGCGCCACCGGCGGCCTGCTGATCCGCGAGCTGCACCTGCTCGAAAAATACCTGCCGCACGACGGCAAGTACAAGGACGTCAAGTACGACATCGAGTGGAAGAATTTCACGTCGGGCGCGCCGCTGACGAACGAGATGGTGGCCGGCAAGCTGGACCTGGGCTCGATGGCCGACTTCCCCGGCTCCTTCAACGGCGCCGCGCATGCCAAGGCGGGCAAGAAGAGCATCTTCATCACCGTCCTGTCGGGCAGCACGCTCGGTTCCGGCAACGGCATCGTCGTGCCGAAGAACTCGCCCGTGCAATCGCTGGCGGAACTGAAGGGCAAGACGATCTCCGTGCCGTTCGCCTCCACCGCCCACGGCATGCTGCTGCGCGCCGTGAAGGCGCAAGGCTGGGATCCGGAGAAGGACGTGAACATCACGACGCAGGCGCCGGAAGTCGCCGGCTCGGCCCTGCAGAGCAACAAGGTCGACGCGCACGCCGACTTCGTCCCGTTCGCGGAGTTATTCCCGCACCGCGGCTTCGCCCGCAAGATCTACGACGGCTCGCAAGCCCAGGCGCCGACGATGCACGGCAGCCTCGTCGACGCGGCGTATGCGAAGAAATACCCGGAAGTCGTCGTCGCCTACCTGCGTGCCGCCATCGAGGCGGACCGCCTGATCGCGGCCGAGCCGGAAAAATACAGTGAGCTGATCGCGAAAGTCACCGGCATCGAAGCGGAAGTGAACTATCTATTCCACGGCCCCGTGGGCCTGCAGACGCGCGACTTCACGTGGAAGCCGGAGTATCGGCAAGCCGTGAAAACGTCGATCGAGACCCTGCGCCTCCTGAAGCGGACCGATTCCGACATCGACGTGAACAGCTTCATCGACGATACCTTCATTCGCACTGCCTTCAGGCAGGCCGGCCTGGACTACGACAAGCAGTTGAAGAACTACGAGAAGCTGCCGCTGAAGGCCAAGGACGCGGTGACGGGCAAACCGATCACGGACTTCCGCCACCTCACGCAGATCTGGGTGCAAGGCGAGCCGCTCGTACGCCACTACGCGAACGCAACGACCGCGATCGCCGAGCTGCGCAAGCTGGAACAGGCGGGCAAGAAGGCGCGCACCGTGTATGCCCACGACCAGGGCTCGGGCCTGAAGCTGCTGGCCCGCGACGCGTGGTTCGTCGTCGCGGCCGACGGCAGGGACGTCAGCGCTTACCTGCTGAAGGCGGATGCGCAGACGCAGGCCGCCAAGGTGAAGGGCAAGGTCGTCGATTTCGATACGCTCAAAGCGGGCAAGCCGATCTGACCATGGACGCCACCGCCACCCGCCCCATCGACCCGGCCCTGCTGCGCCGCGCGGGCCGCCTGCTGCTGCGCACGCTGTCGCTCGTCGCCTGCGTGGCGGCCTGGCACTGGGCCTCTTCGCACCACCTCGACCTCGGCCTGGTTTCTTTCCAGAACGTGCCGTCGCCGAAGGACGTGCTGGACGCCGCCACGACCTTGATCGAATCGCCCAAGCTGGCGCTGCACCTGAAGGCCAGCGTGTGGCGCGTGTTCGCCGGTTTCGTGGCGGCGGGCATCGTCGGCATCGGGCTCGGTCTTTTCATCGGCCGTTCGCGGCTGCTGGAAGACGTGCTGCTGCCGCCGCTGGAAATGTTGCGCCCGATCCCGGCCGTCGCCTGGATCCCGCTGGCGATCCTGATGTTCCCGTCGTCGGAACTGTCGATGGTGTTCATCACGTTCATCGGTGCGCTGTTCCCGATCCTGCTGAACACGGTCCACGGCGTGGAAGGCGCCGACCCGCGTCTCGTCGCCTCGTCGCGCAGCCTCGGCGCCGGCCGCTGGACCATCTTCTCGGAAGTGATCCTGCCGGCCGCGGCGCCGAACATCGTCACGGGCCTGTCGATCGGCATGGGCACCGCGTGGTTCTGCCTCGTGACGGCGGAGATGATCTCCGGCCAGTTCGGCATCGGCTACTACACGTGGGCCGCGTACACGATCCAAAACTATCCGGACATCGTCGTCGGCATGCTGTTCATCGGCGTCATCGGCATGGGCAGCAGCGCGCTCGTGAAAAAGATCGGCGACCTTGCGATGCCCTGGTACCACATGCAAAGGAAAAAGCGATGAACCAGACGACCAACTTCGAACGCGCGCAGCTGGCGCAGGGCGGCGCCATCGAGATCGACAAGCTGGGCATCCGCCTCGGCGAGGGAGCGCAGGCGTTCGACGCCGTGCAGGACGTATCGCTGTCCATCGCGCCGGGCGAATTCGTCTGCGTGCTGGGTCCGTCCGGCTGCGGCAAGTCGACCCTGCTCGGCGCGCTGGCCGGCCACTGGACGCCGAGCCGCGGCAGCATCCACGTCGACGGCGCGCCCGTCGCGGGACCGCATCCGGACCGCGGCCTCGTCTTCCAGCAGCACACGCTGTTCCCGTGGAAGAAGGTGCTGGACAACGTCGCCTTCGGCCTCAAGATGCAGGGCGTGGGCCGGCGCGAGCGGCGCGAACGGGCGCGCGAGCTGCTCGGCCTCGTGGGCCTAGCCGGCTTCGAGGACCGCTATCCGATCCAGCTGTCGGGCGGCATGCAGCAGCGCGTGGAGATCGCGCGCGTGTTGATCAACCATCCGCGCGTGATGCTGATGGACGAGCCGTTCGGCGCGCTGGACGCGCAGACGCGCCTGAAGATGCAGGAACTGCTGCTGGACGTGTGGGCGCGCGTGAACACGACCATCATCTTCATCACGCACGACATCGACGAGGCGCTGTTCCTCGCCGACCGCATCCTCGTGATGAGCCCACGGCCGGGCCGCATCATCGACGAGATCCGCCTCGACTTCGAACGCCCGCGCCATCCGGACGTCATGACGTCGAACCACTTCACGCGCCTGAAGCGCCACTGCCTGGACCTGCTGCACCCGCAGGCCAGCATCACGCCGCTCGCGCGCCTGAGCCCCCTGGGCCCTCTCTGAACTCTGCCATGCAAGGACACACCGTGACTTCCGATTTTTACGACGACCCCGAACTCGCCGAACCGCATTTTTCTCTCCTTGAGCGCCTGCAGGATAAAGATGCCACGGTGCGCCGCATCGCCCTGATGGACCTGGCCGACCTGGACGGCGACGCCCACGTGCCGCTACTGCTCGCCGCGCTCGGCGACGATGCCGCCGTCGTGCGTACGGAAGCGGCGCGGGCGCTGGAAGCCTTCGAATCGCCGGCGACCGTGCGCGGCCTCGCACGCCTGCTGTCGGACGAAGATGCCGACGTGCGCGCCGCCGCGGCCCAGGGCCTCTCCGAACTGAAGCTGCAGGAATCTGCACAGGAACTGCTGCCGTTCATCGGCGCGATTGAGCCCTTCGTGCGTGCGGCCGCGCTGCGCGGCGTGCGCGAACTGCGCGTGCCGGACAGTTTTGCGCCCGCGCTGGCGGCCCTGGACGATGCCGACCCGCTCGTGCGCCGCGAAGCCCTGACCGTGCTGGGTTACCTGAAACGCCGCGATGCGGTCGACGCGCTGACGCGGCTGGCGATCCAGGATCCGGTGCCGGAAGTCCGCCGCGCCGCGGCCGGCGCGCTGGGTTTCGCGGAAGAGATGCCCGCCGTGCTGGTTGCCCTGCTGGCGGCCTTGTCCGACCAGGCGTGGCAGGTGCGCGAGGAAGCGGCGACGACACTCGGCAAGCTGCGCCTGCGCGACGCGGCGCCGGCCCTCATCGCCGCGCTGGACGACGCCTACTGGCAGGTGCGCCTGCGCGCCGCCCGCAGCCTTGGCCGCCTGCGCAATGTGGATGCCCTGCCCGGCTTGACCGCGGCGCTCACGCACACGATCGGCAATCTGCGCAAGGAAGCGGCGCTGGCGCTGGGCGAGATCGGTTCGCCGGCCGCCCTGCCCGCGCTGCGCGCGGCGGAAAACGACCCGGATCCGGAAGTGCGCAAGTCCGTGCGCCTCGCGCTGCAGCAGATCGGGGCGCAAGCATGACGGCGCTGCCGGAGACCATCGAGAACCACGCCGCGCAGGGCGTGCTGGCGCTGCACTGGCCGGACGGCCGCAGCGCCCGCGTGACGCA
>NZ_JBKYMO010000039.1:0-21513 GCF_047302915.1 Massilia sp. CT11-108
CCCCGAAGGCCCCGGCTGCCGTCGCCGCCGCCAAGCCGGAGAGCGTCGCAACGCAGCCGCCGGCCGTGATCGCGCCGAAGCCTGAACCGAAGGTCGAGCACAAGCCCGAACACAAGGAAACGCCCACGGCCGAGCACAAGGATGCAAAGGCCGAAGCGCGCCTCGCCGAGAAGGAAAAGGCCGAACGCGCGAAGGCCGAGCACGAGCGGGCCGAGCACGAGAAGGCGGAGCGTCTCGCGCGTGAAGCCCGCGACAAGGCCAAAGCCAAAGCCGAGGAAAAACCCGTGAAGCCGAAGGACGACGCGGCGCGCGCCATGGCCATCCTGGAAGGCAAGGCGGCGGAGAAAGAGAAGTCGGCCGAGGCCTCGTCGCAGCGCTTCGTGCTGCAGGTGGCCGCGCTGTCGAGCCAGGAAAAGGCGGCGGAAGTGCAGGCGAAGCTGCGCGAAGCGGGCATCTCGTCGTACACGCAGAAGACGTCCACCCCTTCCGGCGAACTGATCCGAGTACGTGTCGGCCCCCTGAACAAGGAAGACGCCGAGAAAGTACGCGCCAAGCTGGGCCGCCTGGGCTTGTCCGGCGCCATGACCCCGGTCTGATTCGGTTGAAGCCGTGACGATTTTCGACTACGTGGTGTTGTTCATCCTGATCTCGTCGGTCGTCATCAGCACCATGCGCGGCCTGGTGAAGGAAATCCTGTCGCTGGTCGGCTGGGTGGCGGCCTTCATCGTGGCCAACGCCTTCGGCGCGAAACTGGCACCCATGCTACCATCCGTGATTCCGGGCGAAGCCTTGCGGCTGATCGTTGCCTTCATCGCACTGTTCCTCGGCGTGCGCGTGCTGATGGGCCTGCTGGCCCTCGCGATCAGCGCCCTGATCGAGGCCTCCGGACTGTCCCTGGCCGACCGCGGCCTCGGCGGCCTGTTCGGATTGGGCCGGGGTATTGTGATCGTGCTGGCCGGCGTCATATTGTGCGGGATGACATCCATCCCCCAACAGGCTTTCTGGAAGGACGCGCTTTTCTCGCCCATGGCGGAAACCGGAGCGCGCACAGTCAAACCTTTCTTGCCCGCTGCCTTCGCGCAGCACGTGCAGTTTTGAAACACCCTTTTGTCTAGCTGTCCAAGTTTAGGAGCACACCATGTGTGGCATCGTCGGCGTCGTCTCGCAAGCCCCCGTCAACCAGCTGTTATATGATGCTTTGCTGCTGTTGCAGCATCGCGGTCAGGATGCAGCGGGGATTGCAACCAATCACAGCAGCATGTTCTCGATGTACAAGGCCAATGGCCTCGTGCGTGACGTCTTCCGCACGCGTAACATGCGTTCGCTGCAAGGCAATTCCGGCATCGGCCACTGCCGCTACCCGACCGCCGGTTCGTCCAGCGAAGAGGAAGCGCAGCCGTTCTACGTGAATGCCCCGTTCGGCATCACCCTGGCGCACAACGGCAACCTCACGAACCAGGAACAGCTGAAGGAAGAACTGTTCCGCATCGACCGCCGCCACGTCAACACGAACTCGGACTCGGAAGTCCTGCTGAACGTGCTGGCCCACGAGATCGCCACCGCGGCCGACGGCTACTCGCTCGATCCGGACGCCGTGTTCAAGGCCGTCGCGCACGTGCACCGCCGCGTGCGCGGCGCGTACGCCGTCATCGCCCAGATCGCCGGCCACGGCCTGCTCGCGTTCCGCGATCCGTTCGGCATCCGTCCGCTGTGCCTCGGCATCAACGAGACGGAGAACGGCCCCGAATACCTCGTCGCCAGCGAATCCGTCGCGCTGGAAGGCCTGGGCTTCCGCTTCGTGCGCGACATCGCGCCGGGCGAAGCCGTCTGGGTCGACGCCGAGCGCCAGCTGCACACGCGCCAGTGCGCCGAGAATCCGTCGCTGAACCCGTGCGCGTTCGAATACGTCTACCTGGCCCGTCCGGACTCCGTGATCGACGGCGCGTCCGTGTACGCGACCCGCCTGCGCATGGGCGAATACCTGGCCGAGAAGATCCGCAAGGAGATCCCGGTCGAAGAGATCGACGTCGTGATGCCGATTCCCGATTCGTCGCGTCCGGCCGCGATCCAGCTCGCGCTGAAGCTGGGCGTCGAATACCGCGAAGGCTTCATCAAGAACCGCTACGTCGGCCGCACGTTCATCATGCCGGGCCAGGCGATGCGCAAGAAGTCGGTGCGCCAGAAGCTGAACGCGATCCCGTCCGAATTCAAGGACAAGAACGTGCTGCTGGTCGACGACTCCATCGTGCGCGGCACGACGAGCCGCGAGATCGTGCAGATGGCCCGCGAATCGGGCGCCCGCAAGGTGTTCTTCGCGTCCGCCGCGCCGCCGGTCCTGTACCCGAACGTGTACGGCATCGACATGCCGACGCGCGACGAACTGATCGCCCACGGCCGCACCGTCGAGGAAGTGTGCCGCGAGATCACGGCCGACCGCCTCGTCTACCAGGACCTCGATGCGCTGAAGAAGTCGATCTCCGACGTCAACCCGGCCCTGACGAACGTGGAAGCGTCGTGCTTCGACGGCGTCTACGTCACGGGCGACGTCACGCCGGCCTACCTCGACCAGCTGGAGCACGCGCGCCACAAGTCGTCCGGTAAGTCGTCGGAAGACATCGTGCGCACGCAATTGAACCTGAACCCGCCCGTCGCGGCCGAATAAATCGTATTCAACCGGGCATGGGGATGCCGTAGGGTGGGCAGCCCGTGCCCACCAAACGTAAAAATCCACCATGAGCGACAAGCCATCCTACGGTTTCACCACCACCATCCTGCACAACGATCGCAGGAAGTCGATCGAACACAACTCGCTGCACAAGCCGATCCACACGTCGGTCGCGTTCGGCTACACGGATGCGCGCCAGCTCGCGTCCGTCTTCCAGGGCAAGGAACCGGGCTTCCGCTATGGCCGCCAGGGCAACCCGACCGTCAGCGCGCTGGAAGACAAGATCAGCAAGATGGAAGACGGCGTCGCGTCGCTGTGCTTCGGCACCGGCATGGCCGCCATCGGCGCGCTCGCGCAGGCGCTGCTGCGCGCGGGCGACCACGTCGTGTCGTCCTCGTTCTTGTTCGGGAATACCAACAGCCTGTGGAACACGGTGGCCGCGCAGGGCACGGAAGTATCGTTCGTCGATGCGACCGACGTCGCGAACGTGGAAGCCGCGCTGAAGCCGAACACGCGCCTCGTGTTCGTCGAGACGATCGCCAACCCGCGCACGCAGATCGCTGACCTGGCCCGCATCGGTGAGCTGTGCCGCGCGCGCGGCATCCTGTACGTCGTCGACAACACGATGACGACGCCCTACCTGTTCCGTCCGAAGGCGGTCGGCGCGGGCCTCGTCGTGAACGCGCTGACGAAGTCGATCGGCGGCCACGGCATGGCGCTGGGCGGCGCGCTGACGGACACCGGCGTGTTCGACTGGAGCGCCTATCCGAATATCGCCGACAACTTCCGCCGCCAGCCGTCCGCCGCGCAGGGCATGGCCCAGCTGCGCGCGAAAGCGCTGCGCGACTTCGGCGCATCGCTGGGGCCGGAAGCGGCTCACCACATCGCGGTCGGCGCCGAAACGCTCGCGCTGCGCATGGAGCGCACGTGCGCGAACGCGCTGGCATTGGCACGCATGCTCGAGGCCGATGATCGCGTCGCCGCCGTCCACTATCCCGGCCTGGAATCGCATCCGCAGCACAAGCTGGCGTCCGAACAGTTCCGTGCGTACGGCTCGCTGTTCAGCTTCGAGCTGAAGGACGGCATCGACTGCTTCGATTACCTGAACCGCCTGAAGGTCGCGATTCCCGCATCGAACCTGGGCGACACGCGCACGCTCGTCATCCCGGTCGCGCACACGATCTTCTTCGAGATGGGCGCCGAGCGCCGCGCCAGCATGGGCATCGCGGAATCGCTGATCCGCGTGTCGGTGGGTATCGAAGACACGGCCGACCTGCTGGCCGATTTCGGCGCCGCATTGAACGGTTGAGCGGGCGGGGCGCTGCGGTTATGATCGTCCTGTTCCCCATCTTGATTCATAGACTGCACGCCCCATGAAGACTGCCCTGTTTTGCGCCGCACTGCTGTGCGGTGGTGTCGCGTTCGCCGCCGAGCCCGGCGCCAAATCACCCGCGAAAGGTGCTGCCGCGAAGCCGGCCGCCGTCGCATCGTCCGCCAACGCTGCCGCCGAGCTTGCCGAAGCGGACGCTTTGTTCGCGAAGAAATCGTATCCGGAAGCGCTGGCGAAATACACGAAGCTGGCAAACGCCGGCAACGTGATGGCCCAGCAGCACCTGGGCGAAATGTATTTCTACGGCGAGGCGGGCGGCGTCGCCATGGACAAGGCCGCGCAATGGTTCCAGAAGGCGGCCGCGAAGGGCAATGCCGTCGCCATCGCGTCGCTCGAGTTGATGAAGCAGCGCGAGGCGCGCCGTGCCGACCTCGACTACTGGATCGCGAAATACGACGGCTCCGACCTGCGCACGAACGATTACCGTTGCCCGGCGCCGCGCTTCCCGGTCATGTCCAAGGTCAACGAGGAAATCGATTATTACAGCGGCAAGATGAAGGACTGGGAAGCGTGCCATAACCGCTGGGTGAAGCAGCTGAACGCCTCCCTGCCGCTGGCGAAACGCATCCCGGAAGACATCGCGAAGCTGATGACGAAGGATGAGACGGAGAAGGCGAACGCGCACCTGAAGGAAGTCGGCGATCGGCTGGCGGAAGATACCAAGGTGGCCGGCCGGATGGTCGTGGCGGACTTCGACGCCTGGCGCGCGGGCACCGAGGCTTATGTCAAGGAACACAACGAGATGGTCAAGAACGCGCCGCCGCCGGATAACGACAAGTGATGTCTAGCCGCGGCATGTGGAATAGCCGCGGTTCGGCAGGCCGTGGCTGGACTTCTCCCGGAAGAACACGCCTTGCTCGCCTTTCGCGGTCGTGCGCTCGCCCTGGCAGAGCGCCGTGGCGTTGCCCGGACCCGTCGGCGCTCGTTCGGCGCATGCGGCGCGCCATGTGACCAGCGGTTCCAGGCCGTCCAGGCTGATGGCGGCCAGGCAGCGCGTCGGAACAGTCCTGGAAAACATGGTAAGGATCTGATGTCAGGTTGCGTGGCAGTGTAGGGGAGCCTTGTCGAAGCTGCAACTCTATCGCCGTTGTTTGCAACTAATCGACATGAGGCGTACGCATAACCCGGGCGATAACGCCTTGCTGTATCATGCGGCTCCTGAAAACGAAGCCTGCATATGCTCATCATTACCATCAAACAGGGCAAGGAAAAAAGCCTGCTGTCCGGCGATCCATGGATTTATTTGTCCGCCATCGAGAAGGTCGAGGGACGGCCCCAGGAGCGCGGCAAACCCGGCGTCACTGCAATCGTGCAGTCGTCGGCACGCCAGTTTCTGGCGCGCGCAGCCTATAACGCCAAGTCGCAGATCGCGGCCCGCGTCTGGACGCTGCGCGAGGACGAGCCGGTCGATCACGCCATGATGAAACGGCGCGTGCAGGCCGCGGTCGCGCGGCGCGCCGTCGCCGTGCGCAACGCCGATCCGCAAGCCCTGACCCTGGTGATCGACGGCGAAAAAGACGGCCTGCCGGGGCTGCTGGTGCACAGCTATGGCGGGACCGGCGGTTACCTGGTGTGCCAGTTCAACGCTGCCGGTGTCGACGCGTGGAAAGTGACCATCGTGCAGGCCCTGCTCGCGACCACGGGTTGTCCCAACGTATTCGAACGCAGCGACGAGCTGTTGCGCAAAGGGGAGGGACTACCTGTCATCTGGCGCGCCCTGGCCGGCGACGAGCCGCCGCAGCGCCTGATGGTGCGTGACGGCAGTCGGCTGCTGCCGACCGATATCCGTACCGGTTTCGTCTATCCGCGCTGAGCGCAGGATAAAACGACGAGGCCCGCATGACGCGGGCCTGTGTGCAGGTGGGAGGTTAGTGCCAGGACCGCAGCAGTCCGACCGCCAGGCCTTCCAGTGCGAACTCGTCGGTCCGCGGATCGACGGTAATCACGGAAAAGTCCGGATTCTCCGGCAACAGTTCGATCGTGGAACCGGTCTTGCGGTAGCGCTTGACCGTCACTTCGTCGCCGATGCGGGCGACGACGATCTGGCCATTCTTCGCGTTGTCGACCTTCTTGACGGCGAGGAAGTCGCCGTCGCAGATGCCGGCGTCGCGCATCGACCAGCCCTTGACCTTCAACAGGAAGTCGGGCTTGCTCGAGAACATGGCCGGGTCGACCGAATAGGTCGCTTCGACGTGTTCCTGGGCGAGGATGGGCGAACCCGCCGCGACGCGGCCGACGAGCGGCAGCGACATCAGGTTCGGCGGAATCGGCGGCACGAAGGCAGGCACCGCGGCCGCAGCGGCGGCCTTGGATTCGACGGACTGGCCGACGAGGCGGATACCGCGTGAGGTACCCGGGGAAATTTCGATCGCGCCTTTACGGGCCAGGGCCTGCAGGTGCTCCTCGGCGGCATTGGCCGAGCGGAAGCCAAGCTCCTGGGCGATTTCGGCGCGGGTCGGCGGGAAGCCGGTGTTGTCGATGGCTTCCTTGATCAGGTTGAGTATCTGTTCTTGCCGTGCGGTGAGCTTAAGCATGTTCGTCTTCGTTGGTACGGGGTCAGACTGTATTTTTGTACAGTATTGCGCCACGCGCAAGGGGATTTCAAGTTTTTTTTGCGCTGCGGTACGCAGCGCACGTCCATAACTATTTGCGGTGCGGCACGCAGCGCATGTCCACAACCTTTTTGCGGTGCGGCACGCAGCGCACGTGCACAGTCCCATTGAGCACTTGGCGGTTTTGCTGTTATAATGTTGGGCTTTCCCTTCCCACACTCGTCTTGACGCCGAGGTGGGCATTTGTTTAAACGTCCTTAAGGAGTGTTTCATGCGTCATTATGAAATCGTGTTTATCGTCCACCCGGACCAGAGCGAGCAGGTCCCGGCGATGATCGAACGCTACAAGACTACGGTCACCTCGCGCGGCGGCAACATCCACCGCGTCGAAGATTGGGGCCGTCGTCAAATGGCTTACCAGATCCAGAAGCTGCCGAAGGCACACTACATCTGCCTGAACATCGAGTGCGACAACGAGACCCTGGTCGAGCTGGAAACCGCATTCAAATTCAATGATGCCGTGCTGCGTCACCTGACCGTGAAGATGAAGAAAGCTGAAACCGCACCGTCGCCGATGATGAAGTCGGTTCAGCGCGAAGACGCAGCCAAGAGCCACCGCGCCGAGCAGGCCGCCGCTCCGGCCGCCGCAGCCTAAATCTCGCGGGAGCACCGAGTAGTAAGTGAACGAGCTGTCCCTGGTCGCAAGCATCCTGGAGCGCGACGTCCTGCGCTACACCCCGGCCGGCATCCCCATCGTGGGCGGCATCCTGCAACACGGATCGACGCAGACGGAGGCGAGGATGGACAGGCAGGTCGAATTCGAGATTTCCGCGGTTGCCGCGGGCGAGATTTCGGGACGATTTGCCAACGCCGAGTTGGGTGCGATGTACCGCTTCACGGGATTCTTGGCCAGGAAAAGCCGTCACAGCAAAAGCTTGGTGTTTCACATCATTGATTTCAGTGCCGCATAAGTTTGCGGGCACGTTTATAGATAGATACAGGAGCCTCAAAATGGCATTCGGTAAAAAGTTCGACAAAAACAAAGCTAAGCTCAAAGAGAAGCGCAAACAGCAGAACCCGCTGTTCAAGCGCAAGAAATTCTGCCGCTTCACCGCTGCAGGCGTGGAACAGGTTGACTACAAAGACGTCGACACCCTGAAGGATTTCGTCCAGGAAAACGGCAAGATCATGCCGGCACGCCTGACCGGCACCAAGGCTCACTACCAGCGTCAAGTGGACACCGCCATCAAGCGCGCCCGTTACCTGGCTCTGCTGCCGTACACCGACCTGCACAACGCTTAATCGTCGGTTACGACATCGAAGCATAGTCAGATTACTGGAGAATAAAATGCAAGTTATCCTGCTGGAAAAAGTCGTCAACGTCGGCAACCTGGGCGACGTCGTCAAGGTCAAGGATGGTTACGCCCGTAACTTCCTGATCCCGCAAAAAATGGCCCGTCGTGCAACGCAAGCTGCCGTGGCTGAATTCGAAGTCAAGCGCGCCGAACTGGAAAAAGCAGCTGCCGAGAAACTGGCTGCCGCTCAAGGCCAGGGCGACAAGCTGAACGGCATGACCGTCACCATCGCCCAGAAAGCCGGCGTCGACGGCCGTCTGTTCGGTTCCGTGACCAACTTCGACATCGCTGAAGCCCTGACCAAGCAAGGTTTCGCCGTCGAAAAGGCACAAGTGCGCATGCCGACCGGTCCGCTGAAGACCACCGGCGAGCACCCGGTGTCGGTCGCTCTGCACAC
This sequence comes from Massilia sp. CT11-108, assembly GCF_047302915.1. Classification (NCBI taxonomy): domain Bacteria; kingdom Pseudomonadati; phylum Pseudomonadota; class Betaproteobacteria; order Burkholderiales; family Oxalobacteraceae; genus Massilia; species Massilia sp. CT11-108. Next base: position 8,360 of record NZ_JBKYMO010000039.1, read on the forward strand.
CGACGTCGTGGTGGAAATCACCATCGCTGTCGTGGGCGAAGCCGCCTAAGATACATTCTGTTGTCAGAATGAGAAAAGCCGGGGCCACCCCGGCTTTTTTGTTTTTGGAAACTCACCAATGATTTCAGCGCCTGATCGGGAACGGGTATAATGCCGGCCATGAACACCTCAGCAGACCCGCAGATCGAGTCGCTCCGCATCCCCCCGCATTCCATCGAAGCAGAACAGTCCGTCATTGGCGGCCTGCTGCGCGATAACGCGGCGTGGGACCGCATTGCCGACTTCATGCATGCGGAGGATTTTTACCGCTACGACCACCGGATCATCTTCGAACAGATGGTCCGCCTGATCAATGCCGGCAAGCCTGCCGACGTGATCACCGTGTACGAGGCGCTCGTCCAGCTCGGCAAGGCCGAGGACGTCGGCGGCCTCCAGTACCTGAATGCAATGGCGCAGAACACGCCATCCGCCGCCAACATCCGCCGTTATGCCGAGATCGTCCGCGATCGCGGCGTGTTGCGTCAGTTGATCACCGTCGCCGACGAGGTGTCCGGCAAGGCATTCAATCCGCAAGGCGCCGAGGTCAAGCAGATCCTCGACGAGGCGGAATCGCGCATCTTCGCGATCGCCGAGCAGGGCGCCCGCGGCGCCCAGGGCTGGCTGCCCGTCCAGCCGCTGCTGACCCAGGTGGTCGAGCGCGTGGACGAGCTGTACAGCCGCGACAACCAGGGCGAGATCACCGGCGTCCCGACGGGCTTCACCGATCTCGACAAGATGACGTCCGGCCTGCAGCCGGGCGACCTCGTCATCGTCGCCGGCCGTCCGTCGATGGGCAAGACCGCGTTCTCCGTCAACATCGGCGAAAGCGTGGCCGTCGATGCCGGCCTGCCGGTCGCGATCTTCTCGATGGAGATGGGCGGCGTGCAGCTGGCGATGCGTATGCTCGGCTCCATCGGCCAGCTCGACCAGCACCGCCTGCGTACCGGCAAGCTGCTGGACGAGGACTGGCCGCGCCTAACGCACGCGATCCAGAAGATGAACGATGCGCAGATCTTCATCGACGAGACGCCGGCGCTGAACCCGATCGAGATGCGCGCCCGCGCGCGCCGCCTGGCCCGCCAGTGCGGCAAGCTGGGCCTGATCATCGTCGACTACCTGCAGCTGATGCAGGGTTCCAAGCCGGGCGACAACCGCGCGTCCGAAATCTCGGAGATCTCGCGTAGCCTGAAGGGCCTGGCGAAGGAACTGGGATGCCCGGTGATCGCACTGTCCCAGCTGAACCGCTCGCTGGAACAACGTCCGAACAAGCGTCCCGTGATGTCCGACCTGCGCGAATCGGGCGCTATCGAACAGGATGCGGACGTGATCATCTTCCTGTATCGTGACGAAGTTTACAACCCGGACTCACCCGACAAAGGTACCGCCGAAATCATTATCGGCAAACAGCGTAACGGCCCGATCGGCGCCATTCGCGTGACCTGGATGGGCATGTACACCAAGTTCGGCAATTACACCGGCAACCTGAGTGTTTATCAGGGCGATTAAGCCGGGAGCAGTCAACGATCGCGGCATCGCCGCGACTTTCAAAGAAGTCCCAAGAGATTTACCCAACGGAGAACCTATGTTTGGACGCCTGATGCCCACGGAGGGCAAATTTTTCGACCTGTTCAACCAGCACGCCGCGTTGTGCGTGAAGGGTGCACAAGAGATGGTCGGCCTGATGACCAACTTCGACGACCTGGAAAACCGCACGCACGCCGTGGAGAGCATCGAAAAACAGGCGGACAAGGTCACGTACCAATGCGTGGACCTGCTGCACAAGACGTTCATCACGCCGCTCGACCGTGACGACATCCACAAGCTGATCACCCGCATGGACGATATCCTCGACATGATGGAGGACGCCGCCCAGACCATCTCGCTGTACGACCTGCACGCCGTCACGCCGGAAGCGAAGCGCCTGGCCGAGCTGTGCCTGGCATGCTGCGAAAAGGTCCAGCAGGCCGTCGGCATGCTGCACAACATGGACAACGCCCAGAAGATGGTCGCCATCTGCGAAGAGATCGACCGCCTGGAATCGGACGCCGACCACGTTATGCGTGCCGCCATGTCCAAGCTGTTCCGCGACGAGCCGGATGTGCGCAACCTGATCAAGATGAAGGCCATCTACGAAATCCTCGAGACCGTGACCGACCGCTGCGAAGACGTTGCCAACATCATCGAAGGCATCATCGTCGAGAACGCGTAACGACCGGAACAACAAGAACAACATGAACTCTCTTCATATCAGCATTTATGTGCTGGGCCTGCTCGTCTTTTTAGCGCTGGTCTTCGACTTCATGAACGGCTTCCACGATGCCGCCAACGCGATCGCGACGGTGGTGTCGACGGGCGTGCTGCGTCCGCAGACGGCCGTCGCGATGTCCGCGATGTTCAACTTCGTCGCCATCTTCACCGTCGGCCTGCACGTGGCGTCGACGGTGGGCAAGGGCACCGTCGACCCGCACATCGTCGACCACTACGTCGTGTTCGGAGCGCTCGTCGGCGCCATCATCTGGAACATCATCACGTGGTACTACGGCATCCCGTCCTCGTCCTCGCACGCCCTGATCGGCGGCCTGGTGGGCGCGGCCGTCGCCAAGAGCGGCACCGGCGCGCTGGTCGGCGGCGGCCTGCTCAAGACCGTGCAATGGATCATCCTGTCGCCGCTGCTGGGCTTCATCCTCGGTTCGCTCGTGATGCTGGCCGTGTCGTGGATCTTCGTGCGCACCCCGCCGCGCAAGGTCGACACGTGGTTCCGCCGCCTGCAGCTGTTCTCGGCCGCGGCCTACAGCCTGGGCCACGGCGGCAACGACGCGCAGAAGACCATCGGCATCATCTGGATGCTGCTGATCGTGGCCGGCGTCTCCAATGCCGGCGACGCCGCGCCCCCACTGTGGGTGATCATCTCCTGCTATACGGCGATCTCGCTCGGCACGCTGTTCGGCGGCTGGCGCATCGTGCGCACGATGGGCCAGAAGATCACCAAGCTCAAGCCGGTCGGCGGCTTCTGCGCGGAATCGGGCGGCGCCATCACGCTGTTCCTCGCCAGTGCGATCGGCGTGCCGGTGTCGACGACGCACACCATCACGGGCGCCATCGTCGGTGTCGGCTCGGCGCAGAAGGCGTCGGCCGTGCGCTGGGGCGTGGCCGGCAACATCGTATGGGCCTGGGTCTTCACCATCCCCGCGTCGGCGTTCATGGCGGCGATCGCGTGGTGGATCGGCACCCACATCCTGTAAGCGCACCGCGCCGTCATCGACAAGCAGCCTCCGGGCTGCTTTTTTATTTCCCAAAACCGCAGTCAATCCGCAGCTTTAGGAAATTGCCCAAATTCGGGGTCAGAGCACATTTTCCCGCAGATTCGGGGTCAGAGCACTTTTTCAAAAGATGCGCAGAAGCGACGCTGCTGCGATCACTGACCACGTTGGTCGTCGTTGTGTGCCCGCAGCGCACTCGAAATTTCTTGCAGTTTCTTCCCTCAAAAAGGGCTCTGACCCCGAATTTGGTTTCTGACCCCGAATTTGGTTTTTGCGCCACATTTCGGTGTTTCCTTTTCATTTTTGCTAACGTAAGTAGTAATATTACAGACGATCGTCGGCCAGCGTTGCCGTCCTGGCCACGCCCGCCGGTCAGAATAAGAATGAAGAGGGGACAATATGATATTGAGAAGTAGTTTGACTTCATGGTTGGGGCTCGCCGCAGCCGCCTGCGCCAGCCTGCTGCTGGCCGGTTGCGGCGCCGGCGATTCCGGCCAGCAGGCCACCCAGTCCGGCACCCGGCTGCTGGCGGCCAGCACCGCCGCCACACCCGTCGCGCCGGGCAGCATTCGTATGCACTTCCACCGCGTCCAGAACGATACGGCCCAGTGGGGCGTATATTCGTGGGATGGTCCGCAGCATCCGAGTTCGGCGTGGATCAGCGACCGCTTCATGTTCACCGGTACCGACGGTTTTGGCGGCTACGTGGATATTCCGCTGGCCGCGGGCAAGAGCGCGATCTGGTTCCTCGTCACCGACGGCAACGGCAGCAAGAATTGCGGCGCCGACCAGCACGCCGACCTGGCTGCCGACGTCGCCACGAAAGGCCAGGAAGTCTGGATGCTGGAAGGCGACTGCACCGTGTACGCGACCCAGCCCGCGCTCAGCTTCGGCGATCTCGCCTTCGCCAACGCCCAGTGGCTCACCAGCACGACGCTGGCCTGGCCGGGCGTGCCCACCGGCGGCAGCTACAAACTGTTCCATGCCGCGAACGGCGGCCTGGCGCCGACCCAGGGCGGTGACGTGGGCCTGACGGGCGCCGAACGCGCCTTCGACCTCACCGTGTCCGCGCTGCCGGACGCCATTCGCCAGAAATATCCGCACCTGGCCGGCGCGACCGGCCTGCGCCTGAAGGACGCCGATGCGGCCAGGGTCGCATCGCTGGTCAGCGGCCAGTTCGCCATCGCCCAGTACGACGGCGCCGGCAACCTCGTGCAGGTGACGTCGCTGCAGACGGCCGGCCTGCTGGACGATCTGTACGCGGCGCAGGCGGCGCAGGCCCAGCTGGGCGTGACGTTCGACCGCAGCGGCCGCGCGACGTTCCGCGTGTGGGCGCCGACGGCGAAATCCGTCGCGCTGAACCTGTACGCGAGCGCGAACGCGGCGACTGCGACGACCGTCCCGATGACGCGCGACGCGGCCAGCGGCGTGTGGAGCACCACGTCGAACGACCCGACGCTCGCCAACCGCGCCTATTACACGTACACGGTACAGGTGCTGTCGCGCTGGGCCGACAACAAGATCGTGACGAACACCGTGACCGATCCGTATTCGCTGAGCCTCTCCGCGAACAGCGCGCGCAGCTTCGTCGCGAACCTCGACAGCCCGCAACTGAAGCCGGCCGGCTGGGACGACCAGCGCATCCCGAAACTCGATGCGCCCACCGACATCGCGCTGTACGAGCTGCACATCCGCGACTTCTCGGCGTCCGACGCCACCGTGCCGGCCGCCCACCGCGGCAAATACCTGGCCTTCACGGACAGCGACGCCAACGGCATGCGCCACCTGAAATCGCTGCAGAAGGCGGGCATGACGCACGTGCACCTGATGCCGAGTTTCGACATCGCCAGCGTCAACGAAAAGGGCTGCGTCACCCCGGCCATTCCGAATGCAGGCGCGGATTCGACCGCGCAGCAGGCCGCGGTGGCCGCCGTGGCGGACGCGGACTGCTTCAACTGGGGCTACGACCCGGTCCACTACAATGCGCCGGAAGGCAGCTATGCGACGGATGCCGACGACGGCGCCGTGCGCGTGCGCGAGTTCCGCGCGATGGTGCAGGCGCTGCACGAGACCGGCCTGCGCGTGACGATGGACGTCGTGTACAACCACACGAGCCAGTCGCAGCAAGGCCCGCTGTCGGTCCTCGACCGCATCGTGCCGACCTATTACTACCGCCTCGCCAACGACGGCCGCATCCTGAACGACAGCTGCTGCGCCGACACCGCGCAGGAAAACGCCATGATGGGCAAGCTGATCATCGATTCCGTGTCGCTGTGGGCGCGCCAGTACAAGGTCGACAGCTTCCGCTTCGACATCATGGGCCTGTCGCCGCTGGATCTCATCAAGCGCCTGCAGGTCAGCGTCAACCAGGCCGCGGGCCGCGACATCTACCTGTACGGCGAAGCGTGGAACTTCGGCGCCGTCGGCAACGACGCCCGTTTCGTGCAGGCGCGCCAGGCCAATATGGCGGGCACCGGCATCGGCTCGTTCAACGACCGCATGCGCGACACCGTGCGCGGCGGCGGCTGCTGCGACGGCGGCCAGGCACTGGTCAAGGAGCAGGGCTTCATCAACGGCGTCTACACGGACCCGAACGCACTGTCGACGCAGACCCGCGACGATGCGCTGCGCCTCGCGGACCTCGTGCGCGTCGCGCTGTCCGGCACGTTGCGCGACTACCGCTTCACGGACCGCTTCGGCAACGAGCGCACGAACGCGCAGATCGATTACTTCGGCCAGCAGGCCGGCTTCGCGGCGAGTCCGGCCGAGACGATCAACTACATCGAGGCGCACGACAACCAGACGCTGTTCGACATCAACGCGTTCCGCCTGCCGCAATCGACGCCGCTGTCCGACCGCGTGCGCGTGCAGACCCTCGGCGCCGCGATCAACGTGCTGGCGCAGGGTATTCCGTTCTTCCACGCCGGCCAGGAAATCCTGCGCTCGAAATCGCTCGACCGCGACAGCTACAACGCGGGCGACTGGTTCAATAAGCTGGATTACAGCTACGCATCCAACAACTTCGGCGTCGGCCTGCCGATGGCGGGGCAGAACCAGGACAACTGGTCGCTGATGGCGCCGGTGCTCGCCAACCCGCTGATCAAGCCGGACACGCGCGCGATCCTCGCCGCGAAGAACGCGTTCGAAGACTTCCTCGCGATCCGCGCGGACAGCACGCTGTTCCGCCTGCGCACGGCGCAGGACGTGATCGACCGCCTGAAGTTCTACAACGTGGGACCGAACCAGGTGCCGGGCCTCGTCGCGCTGAGCATCGACGGTACGCGCTATCCGGGCGCCCAGTACAAGGCGGTCGTCGTCGTGTTCAACGTCGACAAGATCCCGAAGACGATCGCGATCCCGGAACTGAAGGGCCGCAAGCTGCAGCTGCACCGCATCCAGCGCAACGGCAGCGACGACATGGTGAAGGCGTCGTACTTCGAGCGCAACAGCGGCATCTTCGCGATCCCGGCGCGCACGGCGGCCGTGTTCGTACAGAACGCGAACGACTGATCGGGGTGTAATGAAAAGGGCCGGGGATGCGATCTCCGGCCCTTTTGCCATGGCGTGCCGCGGCTCAGGGCTTGCCGGCTGCCCAGTTGTTGGTGCCGCTGCCGTTGGTGCGGTCGTTCTCGAGCGCCTGCTTGTCGACGATCGTCAGGTTGTCCGTGCGGCTCGGCGCCTTGCGCGGGATGAGGGTTCCGGTCGGCGTGTAGCTCGAATCGAGGTAGGTGTTGCCACCTTGCGTCGGTTTGGCGCCGTCGGCGGCGCAGCCGGACAGCAGGATGGCGGTGGCCGCCAGGATCGGCGGAACGATGCGATTCATCACGTTACTCTCCTGTGGTGAGTTGCGGTTGGCAGGTCATTTGATGCAGACGGCACGCACCATCTTGATGTCGGTGACGCCGCCCAGGATCTTCTCGATGCCGTCCATTTTCAGGGTCAGCATCCCGTCCTCCAGCGCGGCCGCGAGCAGGTCGGCCACGCGCGCGTGCTCGGTCAGCAGGCGCTTGATTCGCTCGCTGCCCAGCATCAGTTCATGCAGGCCGACGCGCCCGCGGTATCCCTTGTTGCACTCGGCGCAGCCCACGGCGCGGTACAACGTGAAACGTCCCGTGGCGTCGCCGTGGCGCTGGCGCCAGCCGGCCAGTACGGCCGCGCGCGCGGCCTGCGGGTCCGTCTTGTACGAGGCCTGGCCGCGCAGCTCTTCGCAGTACTCGTCGAGCAGCGTCTCCACCTCGGCGTCGTCCGGGCGGTAGGGCTGGCGGCACGCGGTGCACAGGCGGCGCGCCAGGCGCTGCGCCAGGATGCCCAGCAGGGCGTCGGCAAAATTGAATGGGTCCATGCCCATGTCGAGCAGGCGCACGACCGATTCCGGCGCGCTGTTCGTGTGCAGGGTCGAGAACACGAGGTGGCCCGTCAGCGAGGCTTCGATGCCCGTGCTGACGGTCTCGCGGTCGCGCATCTCGCCGACCATGATCACGTCCGGATCGGCGCGCAGGAAAGCGCGCATGACGGTGGCGAAGTCGAGGCCCGTCTTGCGGTTGACCTGCACCTGGCGCAGGCCCTTCTGGGTGATCTCGACCGGGTCCTCGGCCGTCCAGATCTTGGTCTCCGGCGTGTTCAGGTGCGCGAGGATCGAGTGCAGGGTCGTCGTCTTGCCCGAGCCGGTCGGCCCGCACACGAAGAACAGGCCGTATGGCTTGGCGACGGCGGCCTTCAGGCGCGCCAGGTTGTGCGGCCGGATGCCCAGGCTGTCGAGCGGGATCGGTTCGCCGGCCTGCAGGATGCGCATCACGACGTCCTCGACGCCGCCGCTGGACGGGATCGTCGCCACACGCAGCTCGATGTCGAGCGGGCCGTACTTGCGGAAGCGGATCTTGCCGTCCTGCGGCTTGCGCCGCTCGGAGATGTCGAGGTCGCACATGATTTTTACGCGCGCGATGAGGGCGTTGCGGTAGCTGGACGGGATCTCGATGTACGGCACCAGTACGCCGTCCTTGCGGAAGCGGATGCCCGTCTTGCCGCGGCCCGGCTGCGGCTCGATGTGGATGTCGGACGCGCCCTGGCGGTGCGCGTCGACGATGATCCGGTTCAGCAGCTTCACCAGTTCGTTCTCGACGGCGGCCGAGACTTCGGTGCTGCCGCCCTCCGTCTCCTCGTCCGGATCGCCGTCCTCGTCCAGGTGCGACAGCAGTTCGCCCACGCTCGTGTCGTCGGCCACCGCGCCGCCGAAGAACTGGGCCACGGTCTGGCGCAGGTCGTGGCGGGTCGTCACGCGCCACGCGATGCGCGCGCGGCCGAACACCTGCGCGGCGATGTGGCTGGCCGCCACGCGTTCCGGGTCCAGCGCCATCAGCACGAGGCCGTCGGGGCCATCTTCCAGCGGCAGCCAGCCGTGTTCGAGCGCGTATTGCGGCTTCAGGTTGCGCAGCAGCTCGACGGGTTTTACACGCTCGGCGCGGAACGGTTCGTAGGGCAGGCCGCAGTATGCCGCCAACGCCTCGCCGATCTGGGCCGGCTTCAGGTGGAAGTCGGACAACAGCACGTCCTCGATGTCGGCATCGCGCTCGCGCGCGAGGCGCGTGGCCAGTTCCAGTTCCTGCACGGCGAGGACCGCGCGCGTGACGAGGGCATCGTAGCGGCCGCGCGGCAGCGGGGCGCGCAGGCGCTGGCTGAACGCGACGGCCAGGGTGTCGCACAACTGCTTCACGCCGTCCAGGCACAACTGGGGGAACGGGCCGCCGGCGCGGTGGTTGATGAACTGGATGACGCCGAGCAGCGCGCCGCCTGCGTCGATCAGCGGCGCCGCCAGCATCTCGCGCGTGCGGTAGCCCGTGCGCTGGTCGACGCCGCGCTGGAAGCGCAGCGTGGGAGCCAGGCGCCGCAGTTCGGCGTCGTCGTAGACGTCGGCGATGTTGACGGTCGCGCGCGCCAGCGCCGCGAAGCCGGCGATGGAGCCGGGGCCGATCGGCAGCTGCAGGTGGCGGATTTCGGACAAGCCGGTCTTGACCTTGGCGACGAGGGCGTCCTGCGCCGGCGTGACGGCGTACAGGGTAAAGCGGTCGGCATCGAACAGGTCGCAGAAATCCTGGCCCAGGTCGAGCATGATCTGGTCCAGGTTGGCGGTGGCGTGGATCCGCGTGGTGATCGCCTGCAGGCGGCGCTGGAAGTCCAGGCGCCGCGCCGTGTCGTCGGGCGCGCGCCGGTCTCCCTTGCGCTGTTCCACGAAGTCGTCGCTCATCAGAGTTCCACTTCCAGGCCTTCGTAAGCGAGCGTCACGGCGAGGCCGTTCAACCGGTCGCGCCAGCGCGCGACGGCCTGCGCGAACACGGTTTCCAGATCGTCGTCCGAGCGGGTCGGCTCGTGGTGGGTGCAGTACAGGCTGCGCGCGCCGACCTTCAGCGCCAGCGCGATGGCGCCGTCGAACGTGCCGTGGCCCCAGCCCTGCTTGGCGGGATATTCCTCGAGCGTGTACGAGCAGTCGGCGACGAGCGCGTCGACCCCTTCCATCGCGTGTTCGATCTCGCGCTCGCGCCGCTCGATCTCGCGCTGGGCCGCGTCGTAGTCCGCGCTGGCGGGGGCGTGCGGATTGAAGAACGGTTCGTGGTCGCCCGTGAAGAACATGGCGCGGCCGTTGCATTCGACGCGGTAGCCCAGGTTCGTCACGGGGTGGTTCATCACGACGTTGTGCACGACCATGTCGCCCACGGCGTGCGGCACGCCGGTGTCCAGGGTCCGGTAGTCGATGGTGGCGTCCATCCGCTCCTCGCTGACGGGGAAGTAGCTGTTCTGCAGCTGCACGCCCATCACATGCTCGATGCCCTGGCCGGTGACGGGATCGTGGGCGCCGTGCAGGCAGACCCGCGTGCCCTTCACGAACAGCGGCGTGAAGAAGGGCAGGCCGTGGATGTGGTCCCAATGGCTGTGCGTGATGAAGATGTTGGCGCGTACGGGCACGCCGTCTTCCGCGCGCCGGCGCATCAGGTCCTGGGCGAGCGCGTAGATCCCCGTGCCGGCGTCCAGCACCACGAGGGTGCCGTCGTCGCCGCGCACCTCGATGCACGTGGTGTTGCCGCCGTAGCGCACGGTACGCGGCCCGGGGGCCGGGATCGATCCGCGTACTCCCCAGAATCTGAATTTCATTAGGACTCCCCTTGCTGTGCAGCCTCGTCGTCTGCTCTGTTTTTTTGTCGCGGCCAGGCCAGCACCGTTGCAATATAGGTCAGATCATAACGTTTATTTGTAACTGGTTATCTGGAATTTGCAATTATGCATCGGTTGGTGTACAGCAGGGCGTAATGACGTTACACTGTGGTAGAATTTCACAGCGGCAATTAATGTGGCGATACATCACATGCAAGAGCTCACCCCGGCCAATATCGTAGAGCGCCTCGACCTGCTCACGGAGGTCAGCGTCGCCCTCGGCGACGGCCATGACATCGGCACCTTCCTCGACCGCATCCTGAAGGTCGCCAAGAGCATGACGCATGCGGACGGCGGCACGCTGTACCGCCCGAGCAGCGACGAGCGCAGCCTGTGCTTCCACATCTTGCTGAACGACACGCTGGAGATGTACCAGGGCGGTGCCAGCGGTGTGTCGATCGACCTGCCGCCGATTCCCCTGTACGACCAGCACGGCAACAAGAACCTCGCGTCGGTGGCGGCCTATGCGGCCAACTTCCACCAGTCCGTGAACATCGCCGACGTGTACAAGGCCGACGTCTTCAACTTCTCGGGCATGCGTTCGTTCGACCAGACGTTCGGCTACCGGTCCAAGTCGATCCTGACGGTGCCGATGACGAACCACGAGGGCGAACTGCTCGGCGTGCTCCAGCTGATCAACGCGAAGGACCGGGACACCGGCGAGATCGGCGCGTTCTCCGATACCGACCAGCGCTTCATCGAGGCGCTGGCGGCGCAGGCGGCCGTCGCGCTCACGAACCAGCAGCTCGTCGTGCAGATGGAGCAGCTGCTGGAAGCCCTCGTCAACCTGATCAACATCGGCATCGACGAAAAATCGCCGTACACGGGCCGCCATTGCCAGTTCGTGCCGGAGCTGACGATGATGCTGGCCGAGGCCGTCCACGAGACGCCCCTCGGGCCGATGGCGTCGTTCCGCATGAGCGACCGCGACCGCCGCGAACTGTGGCTGGCCGGCCTGCTGCACGACTGCGGCAAGATCACGACGCCGGTCCACGTCGTCGACAAGGCGACGAAGCTGGAGACGATCTTCGACCGCATCCACATGATCGATACGCGCTTCGAGGTGCTGCTGCGCGACGCCGAGATCCGCGCGCTGAAGGAGCAATGCCAGCCCGAGGCGAACCGCCCCGCGATCGCCGACCGCCTCGCGTCCGACCAGGCGCGCCTGCGCGCGGACCGCGACTTCCTGCGCCAGGCGAACATCGGCGGTGAAGGGATGTCGCCCGACGACCAGGAGCGCGTGCGCCGCATCGCCGCATACCGGTGGACGGGAACGGACGGCCAGGAACGCGACTTCCTCGACGAGGACGAGGTACGCAACCTGACCGTGCGCTTTGGTACACTCAACGACGATGAACGCAAGATCATCAACAACCACATCGTCGTGACCATCCGCATGCTCGAATCCCTGCCCTGGCCGAAGCACCTCAAGAACGTCCCGGAATACGCCGGCGGCCACCACGAGCGCATGGACGGCAAGGGTTATCCGCGCGGCCTCACGCGCGAGCAGATGTCCGTGCAGGCGCGCGTGATGGCCATCGCCGACATCTTCGAGGCCCTGACGGCGCGCGACCGCCCGTACAAGAAGGGCAAGTCCCTGTCCGAATCGCTCCACATCCTGGGCAAGTTCGCCCTCAACGGCCACATCGACCCGGACCTGTTCGACATCTTCGTGCGCCAGAAGGTGTACCTGAAATTCGCGCGCAAGAACCTGGATGCGTCGCAGATCGATCACGTCGACGAGGCGGCGATCCCGGGCTATACGCCGTGAAGCTGTTGCGCCGCTACGGCGCGCGCTGGGCGCTCGGGCTGGCGCTCACGCTGGCCGCGCTGGCGTACGTGATGGGCATCTGGAGCAGCCACGCGATCGCGCGCCAGGACACCATCATCGGCGATTTGCGCATGCGCCTGGAGGCGCCGGTGCTCGATCCGCGCATCGTCATCGTCGACATCGACACGAAAAGCCTGGGCGAGGTCGGGCGCTTTCCCTGGAGCCGCAACGTGCTGGCGAAGCTGGTCGACCAGCTGGCCGGCCGGTATGGCGCCGCCGCGATCGGCTTTGACATCTCCTTTCCCGAGCCGGACACGAGTTCCGGCTATGCGGTGTTGGACCGCCTGGCGGCGCACGAGCTGAAGGACGTTCCCGCGCTGCGCGCGCAACTGGCGCAGCTGCAGCCGGCGCTCGATTACGACGGCCTGTTCGCCAAGGCGCTGCAGGGGCGGCCCGTAGTGCTGGGCTATAACCTGGCCGAGGTGAAGCGGGGCGCGCTCCCGGCGCCCGCGTTCACGGCGGCCGACCTGCAGGGGCGCGAACTGGTCGCCTACGCCGCCGACGGTTACGAGGCCAACCTGGCGCGCCTGCAGGCGGCCGCGCGCGGCGCCGGCAGCTTCACCGTGATCTCCGACGACGACGGCATGGTGCGATCCAGTTCGCTGATGCAGCAGATCGGCGAGGGCTACTACCCGTCGCTGGCGCTGGCGACGGCCGCCGTGTACCTGGATGCCGGCAAGATGACGCCGGACTTCGGCAAGTACGATGCGGACAGCGGCGCCGCCGACGCCATCCGCGTGGTGGGAACGCGCGGCAAGCGCCGCATCCCGGTCGGCCTGGGCCTGCTCACGGCCGTGCAGTTCCGCGGCACGGGCGTGAGC
>NZ_JBKYMO010000040.1:0-21459 GCF_047302915.1 Massilia sp. CT11-108
GGTCCGGGGCCGCGCGCAGCACCACGTCCTCGAAGCCCGGGCCGGCCAGCGCCACGGGCCGCGACTCGACCGCGATCAACTTGGAACCGATCGCCCACACGATGACGGCGCCCACCAGCAGGAGGGCGGCGAGTGCGATCAGGCAGGCGGAGAGCGGCAGGCGGAGCGGCATGTCAGCCATTAGACCGCAATGCCGGCCTCCGGTCCAGCCGGCTCGTTCAGTGGGCCGCCAGATCGTCGAGGATGGGGCAGTCGGAGCGGGCGTCGCCATGGCAGGAGCCGGCCAGCGTGGCGAGGGTCCGCTTCATCGCTTCCAGTTCCGCGATCTTGCGGTCCAGCGCGGCTACGTGTTCGAGCGCCAGGCGGCGCACGTCGGCGCTGGCCCGGTGCTTGTCGCGCCACAGCGCCAGCAGGTCCGCGATCTGGTCGAGCGAAAAACCCAGGGCGCGGCCGCGATGGATGAATTGCAGCATGCGCACGTCGGCGTCGCCATACAGCCGGTAGCCCGCCTCCGTGCGCCGCGCCGGCGGCAACAGGCCAATCGATTCGTAATGACGCACCATCTTCGCCGTCACGCCGGACGCCTTCGCCGCCTCGCCGATGTTGAAATATGTGTCGTTCATGGCGCCAGCATACACCTTCCCACGATGGGAAGCTCAAAGGGCCGCTTGACTTGTCGCGCCAAGCGGTTAAGCTCGGCGAACCATGAAGAAGATTGTCCTCATCCTGTTCGCCATCGCCCTGGCCGGCCCCGTCGTCCTGAACGCGGCCCCGGCGCCGTGGTATCACTGGCGCAGCAAGAGCACGGGCACGATCGTCTGCTCGCAGACGCCGCTCGGCGAAGGCTGGGCGCGCGCCGACGGGCCGTATCGTGACGCCCGTTGCGAAAAACCATTGCCTGCTAAATAATCCACTAGAGGAGCTTGCAACAAGAAGGTCGCCGTAGTCCCCTAACCGAGGAGAAATCGATGTTCAACAACCCCGAGCAATTCGCAAACGCCACCAAGACCCTGTTCGATCTGCAGATGCAGACTTTTAATGCCCTGGCCACCAAGGCCGTGCAGGGCGTCGAGCAGGTGGTGGCGCTGAATCTGGCGACCGCCAAGCAATCGATGGAAAACACGCTGGAGGCCAGCCGCCAGTTCAGCCAGGCACCGGACCCGAAGACGGCCATCGATGCCCTGCAGGCGCGCGTGCAGCCGGGCGTGACGGAAGCGACGGCCTATGGCGAACAGCTCAAGCAGATCATCGGCGACATCAAGAGCGAATTCGAGCAGGCCGCCGATACCCACCTGGCCGAAGCGAAGAACACGCTGTCCGCGCTGATCTACGACGTCACGCAAAACGTCAAGCCGGGCCAGGAAAACGCGGTGGAAATCATCAAGGCCGCGATCGAGAATGCGTTCAAGGGCTACGAGCAGGTGACGCAGTCGACACGCGATGCCATGCGCCGCGTCGAGGAGGAGGTCGCGCGCGCGACCGAGCGGTTGAAAGCCGCCCAGTCGCAAGCGCCCACGTCGCACTGAATCAGGACGGCCGCGGCCCGACGCCCAGCATCTCTTCGATCTGGGCGAACGCGGCGTCGTCCTTCACCACCGACCGCAGCCACACGTGCAGCGGTTGCTCGCCCCAGTGCGCGGCCTTGTCGGCCAGGTAGGCGACGGGGCTGTGCGGCTCCGTGCGGCGGAAATAATCCGCCACCGCGCGCAGCTGGGCCAGTGCGTGGGCGCGCGATTGCAACGGCCCGGCCGCCACCGGCGATTGCGCCGGCGCCGCGACGACGACATCGGCCGCGCCGGGGACCGGCACCGCCTCCTTCAATGCGGGCTTGATGAACAGGACGAGGCCCTCCAGTCCCGAGCGTGCGGCGCTGAAACTGGGACCGTCCGCACCGACGACCGCGTCGACACTCTTTTCCAGCCGGTCGAGCGCACCCGCGCAATGCTCGCATTCGCGCATCAGGTTCGCGTAGAACGTTTGCGACGTGCGCTGGCGCGCGCCTTCCAGCTTCGCCAGCGAATCTCCGCCCTGCATGCGCGCGGCGTCGAAGTCGCGCTGGGCGTGACCGTCCGCGCCGTCGGTGAGCGGCACGGCGCGCAGCCACGGCGCGATGCGCGCCGCCAGCCAGGACAGGTTGCCGATGCGGCGCTCGACGCCGTCCTCGTCCGGCAGCGGATGCAGGCCGTCCCAGTAACGCTCGCACAGCATGGCGATCAGCAGCAGGCTGTCGGCCAGCGCGCGCACGCCGGCCGTCTGCACGCTGGCCTCGGCCAGCCACACGGCCAGCTGCAGATCCTTGCTGCGCTGTTCGATCAGCCGGACACACTCCCGGCCCACGAACTTCCAGTCCGCCTCCTTCAGTTCCGTGACCCAGGCGCCCTGCTCCAGCGACGGATCGTCGGCCTGGCGCGCACGCACGATGGCGTCGATCTCGCTGGAAAATGCGAGGTCGTCGCCGCAGGGCTTGTCCGCGCTGACGGGCGCGAGCAGCCGTTCCAGGTTCAGCATGGTGCCCTCCTCACGCCGGTTCGACGGCGTATTTGATCTTGCCCGCCTTCGTCGCGCCGACCTTTACCTTGCCGATCGCGCCGCCTTCCGCCATGCGCGCCAGCACGGCATCCGCGATCTCGGGCAGCAGCGTGCCGTTCAGGATCGTGTCGACATTGCGCGCGCCCGAATCGACCTCCGTGCAGCGCGCCAGCACGGCCGCCACGAGCGCATCGTCGTATTCGAAGCGGGCGTTGTGGTTGACGGCCACACGCTGCTTGATGCGGTCCAGCTTCAATCGGATGATGTTGGCGAGGACGGCGTCGTCGATCGGATAGAACGGCACCACCGTCAGGCGGCCCAGGAACGCGGGCTTGAAATGCTTCATGAGGGCGGGCCGGATCAGTTCCGCCAGCTGGTCCGGCGTGGGCCGCTCGTTCGGCGCCTTGTTCAGGCAGGCCTGCATGATCTGGCTCGACGCCGCGTTCGACGTCAGGATGATGATCGTGTTGCGGAAGTCGATCTGGCGGCCCTCCGCGTCGTCCAGCACACCCTTGTCGAAGACCTGGAAGAACAGCTCGAGCACGTCGGCATGCGCCTTCTCGACTTCATCGAGCAGCACGACGCTGTACGGATTGCGCCGCACGGCTTCCGTCAGGACGCCGCCCTCGCCATAGCCGACATAACCCGGCGGCGAGCCTTTCAGGCCGGAGACGCTGTGCGCTTCCTGGTATTCGCTCATGTTGATGGTGACGAGTTTCCGTTCGCCGCCGTACAGCAGGTCCGCGAGCGCGAGCGCCGTCTCCGTCTTGCCGACGCCGGAGGTGCCGACGAACAGGAACACGCCCTTCGGCTTGTTCGGATCCTCCAGGTTCGCACGCGCCGTGCGCACGCGCTGGGCTACGATCCCGCTCGCGTGGCCCTGGCCGAGTATCCGCTCGTCCAACAGGCCCCGCAGATTCATCACGGTGCGGATCTCGTCCTTCACCATGCGCCCGAGCGGGATCCCGGTCCACGCGGCGACGATGGCGGCCACCGTCTGGCCGTCGACCTGCACGGGCACGAGCGGCGTCTCGCCCTGCAGCGCATGCAGCTCCGCGATCTTCGCGCGCAGGGCGGGACTGTCGCCCTGCCCCGTTTCCAGCCGCGCGCGCATCGCGTGGATCTCGGCGCACAACGCCAGCTCGGCATCCCAGCGCGCGCGCAGGCGGTCCTGTTCTTCCAGCGCCTGTACGCGCTCAGCGTGCAGCGCGGCCAGCGCGGTGCCGTGGTCCGCGCCCGCACTTTCCTCGCGCACGAGCGCCTGGATGCGCGCGTCCAGGCGCTCCACCGCGCGCGCGCAATCCTCCAGCACGGCGGGCGTCGCCTTCTGCCCCAGCGCGACCTTGGCGCAAGCCGTATCGAGCACGCTGACGGCCTTGTCCGGCAGCTGGCGCCCGCTGATGTAGCGGTGCGACAGCCGGACGGCTTCCACGATCGCCTCGTCGTAGATGCGCACGCCGAAGTGCGCCTCCATCAGCGGCGCCATCGCGCGCAGCATCGCACTAGCCGTCTCCTCGCTCGGTTCCTCGACCTTCACGACCTGGAACCGGCGCGCCAGCGCGGCATCCTTCTCGAAGTATTTCTTGTACTCGCTCCACGTCGTGGCGGCCACGGTACGCAGCTCGCCCCGCGCCAGAGCAGGCTTCAGCAGGTTGGCCGCGTCGTTCTGGCCGGCCGTGCCGCCCGCGCCGATCATCGTGTGCGCCTCGTCGATGAACAGGATGATCGGATGCAGGCTTTTCTTCACCTCGTCGATCACGTTCTTCAGGCGGTTCTCGAACTCGCCCTTGACGCTCGCGCCGGCCTGCAGCAGGCCCAGGTCCAGCGTATGGATCTCGACGCTTCGCAGGACATCGGGCACGTCGCCCTGCGCGATGCGCAGCGCGAGGCCTTCGACGACGGCCGTCTTGCCCACGCCCGCCTCGCCCGTCAGGATCGGATTGTTCTGGCGCCGGCGCATCAGGATGTCGATCACTTGCCGGATCTCCGCATCGCGCCCGATCACGGGATCGAGCTTGCCCTCGCGCGCGCGCGCCGTGAGGCAGGTCGTGTACTGGTCGAGCGCGGGCGTCTTGCCGGGCGCGCTCCCCTGCAGTTCGGTGACCGGGTCCGCGGACGGCGCCGGGGTGGCGGCCAGCACGGCCGGCGCTTCGTCGGAACCGTGCGTCAGCTTGTCGAAATCGTGTTTCAGGCGGTCGAGCGGGAAGCCGGCGAAGTGGCGCGATGCGCGCTGGGCCAGTTGCGCGAGGCCCGGCTCCGTCAGCAGCGCGAGCAGCAGGTGGCCGCTGCGGATGTGCTGCGGCTGGCCCGATGCACCGAGTGACGCGATCAGCCACGCATGCTCGAACAGCACGGGCAGGTGGCGCGAGAACACGGGCGTGCGCGCGCTGCCCGACGGCAGGCGCTCCACTTCCTTGCGCAGGTCGGATTCGAGGCCGGCCAGGCTGACGTCGGCCGCGCGCGCCACCACCACGAGGTCGCTCCCGGGCTGCTCCAGCAGCGCGAGGAACAGGTGCTCGATGTCGACTTCGTACTGGCCGAGCCCCACGCAGATGCCGGCCGCGCGCGTGGCGGCCGAGCGCGTGACGTCGTTCAGCTTGGCGATCAGGGTCTTCAGGTTGATATCCATGTCGAGGTCCTTTGTGGAGTTGACGCGGCAGCCTTGCAGATCGCGTAGTTCAGCGAGGACGGCTGCAGCACGGCGTTGAAATTGACGGGAACGACAGCCGCGCCGGGGCCGGCGTGCAGGGTCGCGTTGATCACGAAATTCAGGCGGTTGACGCCGCCCTGCTCCGAAGCCAGGGCCGCGCTGACGTTTTTCAGGCGCGGTTCGTGGCGCTCGATGGCGTCCTTCAGAAAGGCGCAGATCGCGGCCCGGTCCTCGCTGCTCGACAGGCAGAACGCGGCGAAGTCGGTCAGGCCATAGTTCAGGACCGAGGCGCGCGCCAGCGGCCAGGCGTCGAATGCTCCGGGCGGCAGGCCGGCGCGGGCATTCAGCAGCGCTTCCAGGTCGCGCGCGATGCTGTCCCTGAGCTGCTCGCCCGCTGGTCGGCCGGGGTGGGCCCGCTCGCCCATCAGGCGCTCGAGCAGGCCGGGAAGAT
This sequence comes from Massilia sp. CT11-108, assembly GCF_047302915.1. NCBI lineage: Bacteria > Pseudomonadati > Pseudomonadota > Betaproteobacteria > Burkholderiales > Oxalobacteraceae > Massilia > Massilia sp. CT11-108. The sequence continues at coordinate 5,631 of NZ_JBKYMO010000040.1, forward strand.
AGGCGGTCATCGCGGCTCCCGTACAAAGACGCAGTAAAAAAACCGCGGCCCGGGGGCCGCGGAAGACGCGGGGTAAGTCAGGAATGCCTGTTCAGACGACCCGGTTGGTGGCGAGATCCCAGCCGCCCGACGTGTTGCCGCCGGCGCCGCCGCCGATCTTCTGCTGGGTGTACTTCCATTTGATCTTCGAGAATTTCAGGCCGACTTTCTCGTGCAGGAAATCGCCTTCCGCGACCGTCGGCTTGACGGAGCCGATCAGCACGTTCTCGATCTCGATCTCGAAGTACTTGACGCGTTCGCCCTGCCCGTCGGCGCGCATGAATTCGAATTTCGCCTTCGGGATCGTCTTGCCCGACGAGCAGGTCTGCAGCAGCAGCGGCGAAGACAGGTCGGCCAGCTTGGCGATCTCGATCTCCTCGTGCTCGCAGCGCTCGGCCGTATGGCCGCCGCCCGTCGACGCCGTGGCGGACTTCGGCTGGGTCACGCCCCAGTTGACCGCCTTGCACTCGATCCAGTCCTTGTGCTTGTCGTCGGCCGATTCGCCCTTGATGCCGTCGATTTGCAGGTATACGTCAATTGCCATGTTCTACTCCAGTTCAAGTTGTTGAAAGAATCAGTTCTTGGTCGATTGCGGCAACTCCGCGACCAATCGGAGCGAAACGGACAATTCGTCGAGCTGGAAATGGGGCCGCAGGAACGACACGGCCCGGTACACGCCCGGCCGCCCGGGCACCTCGGCCACCTGTACGCTCGCCTCGCGCAGCGGGAATTGCGCCTTCTGTTCCTGGCTCGCGTTGTCGTCCAGGAGGACGTATTGCGTCAGCCAGCGGTTCAGGTAATCCTCGACGTTCGATGCGGCGGCGAAGCTGCCGATCTTGTCGCGCATCATGGCCTTCATGTAGTGGGCGATGCGCGACACGGCGAAAATGTATTGCAGCTGCGACGACAGCAGCGCGTTGGCATTGGCCGCCTCGTTCGCGTACTTGCGCGCCTTCTGCGCCGACTGCGCGCCGAAGAACGCCGCGTACGACGTGTTCTTGCAGTGCACGAGCGAGATGAAGCCCAGGTCCGACAATTCCTTCTCGCGCCGGTCCGTGATCGCCAGCTCGGTCGGGCATTTCAGCGCGATCTCGCCCTCGTCCGTCTTGAACGTGTGCGTGGGCAGGTTTTCCACGAGGCCGCCGCCTTCGACGCCGCGGATCGCGGCGCACCAGCCATAATCCTCGAACGCCTTGGTCAGCTTGGTCGCGAAGGCATACGCGGCGTTGCACCACAGGTATTTCTGGTGGTCGGTGCCGTCCACCTCCTCGACGAAATTGAAGCCTTCCGTGGCGGTGCCGTCGGCCGGGTTGTACGGCAGGCGGCCCAGAAAGCGCGGCAACGTGAGGCCGACGTAGCGCGCGTCTTCCGATTCGCGGAACGCCTTCCATTTCGCGTATTCGACGGTATCGAACACCTTGGCCAGGTCGCGCGGCTTGCCCAGGTCGCCGAAGCTCTCGATACCGAACAGTTCCGGCCCGGCGGACGTGATGAACGGCGCATGACTGGCGGCGGCCACGTGCGACATCTGCTCGAGAAAATAGATGTCCTCGGGCTGGCGCGTGATCTCGAAGTCGCCGATCAGGGTGCCGTACGGCGCGCCGCCGAAGCTGCCGAATTCTTCTTCGTAGACTTTCTTGAACAGCGTGCTCTGGTCGAATTCCAGCGCCGACTGGAAGTCCTTCACCAGCTCGCGCTTGCTCGCATTGAGCATGCGCACCTGCAGGCCGTTGCTCGTCGCCGTGTTCTGGACGAGGTAGTGCAGTCCGGTCCAGCTGCGTTCCAGCTTCTGGAATTCCGGCGCGTGCATGATCGCGGACAACTGGGCCGAGATCATCCGGTCCAGCTCCGCCAGGCGCGCATCGATCGTGGCCGACAGATTCGTCGACACGACCATCGTGCCCTCCATCACCTGGCTGACGAGCTCGGAGATGATGTCGCGCGCCCGTTCGTGTTCGCTGCTCGATTTCGCCACCCGGCTCTGTTCGACGATCTGGTCGAGCAGGGACATGTCCAGTTCAGGCGCCGCTGCCTGCGCCACGTTCGCCGTATCGAGGATCGCGCTCATGCTTCCTCCTTGCCGCCCTTGCCGCCCTTGCGGAGACTGCCGAGTTTTTCCGTATTCGACAGCACGTCGCTGAGCAGGTCTTCCAATTTGTCGTTGCCGGCCAGCTTGTTGCGCAGGTCGGCCAGCTTGCCGCGCGCTTCCAGCAGGCCCTTCAACGGTGCCACCTGCTGCACGACGGCCTCGGGACGGAAGTCGTCCATCTGCTTGAACTGCAGCTGCACGGCGAATTCGCCGCCTTCCGGCGACAGGTGGTTCTCCACGCGGAAGCTCGTCGCGGGGGCCACGCCGCCCAGCACTTCGTCGAAATTGTCGGCGTCGACGTTGACGAAATTGCGGTCCTTCAGGCGCTTCCTGGCCGCATCGGGGTCCGAGCCGAAGTCGCCCAGCACGCCGACCACGAACGGCAATTCCTTGTTTTCGATCGAATCGCCGATCTCGACGTCGTACGTCATCTGCACGCGCGGCGCGCGCACCTTCTGCAGGCGTTTCTGCACGCTTTCATTCTTTGCCATGTCGACTCCAGTGGGCTGTGGACGGATTATTTGAGCGCGCCGAACGGATCGCTCGATGCGGTGGTACGGGCAGTGGACGCGGCACCGACGGCCTTCTTGATCGTCTCCTTCACGCGCGGCGCCGCAGGACGGTTGTTCGGCACCAGCACGTCTTCGTTGAGGCTCGTGCGCAGCAGCTTGGCCAGGTCCTGCGCCTCCGTGCGGACATTGCCGGTGAGGTTGTTTTTCTGGCTCAGGTCGGACAGCGCCTTGCTCGTCACGCGCAGGCCGCTGACAGCGACGATGCTGTTGGCCAGCGTATCGTCCGGGTCGCGCTCGAGCGCTTCCAGCGCGTCGACGATCGCCTCGCCATAGTTGGTACTGTCGAAATGCATCTGGGCCATCCGCACCCACGGCGTCTTGTCGGTCGGGAAGGCGGTGCCGGCATTCTTCAGGATCGCGTACGCCTTGTCGTTCTGGCCCGCGAGCACGGCGGCATCCACTTCGGCCATCGCGCTCGCCATCGTCGGCGCCGCCTTGGCCGCATGGCTTGCTGCCGGCGCGGTACTGGCACAGGCCGACAACAACATGACACATGTGATGGGCACCGCCGCAAGCGGCATCAGGCGTTCGAAGGTCATCTGGCTCTCCCGGGTTGAAATCAGACGCCATTATTGGTGAACGGTTTCTCGGGAGAATTGCGTGCCATCAACGCAGGTTTGCCGCCGCATTGCGCCGCGTCGAAGAGGCTGTTGCGCGGGTATTGCGCCTGCTCAGGGTGCATGGCGGGCGATCCCGTTAAATCGTCGTGTTCTCTTTATCAGATGCAAGGAGCAACGATGAAACGAACGTGGATCGTGTTGTGCGCCGCCGGTCTGCTCGGCGGTTGTGCCGGCGGCACGCTCGGGCTGCGCAAGCCGGCGCCCGTACCGGAATCCCAGCAGCCACCGCGCAACGTCGTCATGCACCTGCACGCGGCGCCGCGTCTGAACGTCGACGCGCGCGGCCAGTCGCTGGCGCTGCTCGTCAGGATCTACAAGCTGCGCCAGCGCGGCGCGTTCGACCAGGCGCCCTACGCTGCGTTCCTGTCGCCGCAGACGGAGCGCGAGGCCCTCGGCGCCGACCTCGTCGAGGCCAGGGAAGTCACGCTGGTGCCGGGCCAGCGCCTCGACATCACCGACAGGCTCGCGCGCGACACGCCCTGGCTCGGCGTCGCCGCCCTGTTTCACGCGCCGTCAGGCAATGCGTGGCGCACCGTCATCCCGGCCGCGGATGCCGAAGGCGCCGGCGTGACCATCGGCCTGCATGCCTGTGCGTTGTCGGCCGGCAATGCCGCCAAGCCTTTGTCTCTTGTCCACTGTCAATAAGCGCAGCAACGTTTCCAGCAAGCTAGAGATTTGCGAAGGGAGGCTCATGAACATTCCGGCGAAGGTTTTATGGGGCGAAGGGCTGTTCCTGCGTCCCCAGCACTTCCAGCAACAGGACCGCTACCATGAAGCGCGCCTGAACGAGACAGCCAGCGCCCTGCATCCCTATTGCTGGGGCGTGCGCCGGCTGGCCATCGATGCCGATGCCCTCAAGGCGGACACGTTGCGCGTGACCGAACTGGCGCTGATCTTCCCGGACGGCGACCTCGTGCGCGCACCGGACCAGGATCCGCTGCCGCCCCAGGTTCGCCTGGACGAGCTGCCGCCCGACGTCCAGACGATCACGTTTCACGCGGCCCTGCCCGTGTTGAAGCCGCACGGCGACAATTGCGCCGAGCGGGGCGCGACCCGGCCCGACGCCCGTTTCGGCCAGCGCGAGCACGACACGCAAGACCTCTTCAGCCAGGCCGCGCCTGCCCCGGTGGCCTACCTGACCCGCACGGTGCGGCTCGTGTCCGAACTCGATGCGCTCGACGCCTACGACAGCTTTCCGCTCGTGCGCCTGCAGCGCGTGGCGATGGGCGGCTTCGAGATCGACCAGGCATTCACGCCGCCCAGCCTGTCGATCGCGGGCGCACATGGCCTGCACGGGCGCCTCGTGCGCCTGATGGAAAAACTGCTCGCCAAGGTGAATGCGCTGTACGGCCATTACCGCGAACCGGGCCGCCACGTCGTCGAACTGCGCGGCGGCGATGTCGCGTCGTTCTGGCTGCTGCACACGGTCAGCACCGGCTACGCGGCGCTGACGCATTACCTCGCCCACCGGGAACTGCATCCGGAGCGCCTGTTCCAGGAGCTCCTGTCGCTGGCCGGCGGGCTGATGACGTTTTCGCGCACGGCCCGGCTGGAAGACCTGCCGGCCTATGCCCACCAGGATCCCGGACCGGCCTTCGCCCGCCTGGACGGCATCCTGCGCGAACTGCTCGACACCGTGATCTCGTCGCGCTACTTCGCGATCGCGCTGTCGAACGACCGTCCCTCGTACCACCTGGGCGCGCTCGACTCCGGCAAGATCAATGTCCAGACGACCTTGTACCTGGGCGTGGCCGCCGACCTGCCGGCGCTGCAGCTCGTCGACATCGTCCCGCTGCGCTTCAAGATCGGCGCCCCCGAAGACGTCGACAAGCTGGTACTGACCGCCATGCCCGGCGTGAAGCTGGCGCATGCGGCCCAGGTGCCCAGCGCGCTCCCCGTACGCCCGGACATGGTGTATTTCGTGCTCGACAACCGCGGCGTGCTGTACGACAGCATGCTCAAGGCGCAGGCCATCTCGATCTATGTCCCGAACGGTATCCGTGACCTCAAACTCGAACTGATTGCGATCGCAGCATGAACCATCCCGTCGAACGGCGCACCGCGCCCTCCCCACGCGGCGCCGCCGGCACCGCCCCCGCCTCCCTCGTCGACCTGATGTACGAGGGTTTCTATGCCCTGTTCCTTCTGAAAAGCGGTTGCGGCCCGCATGAGCAGGCCGCGTTCGCCGACCGCATGACGGGCTTCCTCGGCGAAGTCGACCGCAGCGCCAAGGCCCTCGGCATTCCGGCCGACGACGTGACGGCCGCCAAATATGCGTTCTGCGCGGCCGTCGACGAGATCATCCTCGGTTCCGAGTACGCCATCCGCGAAGCGTGGGAAACCCGTCCGCTGCAGCTGCGCCTGTTCGGCGACCAGCTCGCCGGCGAACATTTCTTCCAGCGCCTGGAAGACTTGCGCGCCAAGGGCAGCGCGCACCTGCAGGCGCTCGAGGTGTATCACCTGTGCCTGCTCCTCGGCTTCCAGGGCCGCTTCGCGCTGGACGGCCGCGACAAGCTGAACTACCTGGCGGCGCGCCTGGGCGACGAAATCGCCCGCATGCGCGGCAAGAGCCGCACGTTCGCACCGCATGCGGAACGGCCCGACCAGGTCGTCCACAAGCTCGGGAGCGACACGTCGCTGTGGGTCCTGTGCGGCGTGTTTGCGCTGGCCGGCCTGGGCGCCTACCTGGGCTATCGCAGTGCGCTTGGGCGCGAGACGGATCGCGCGCTCGCCAGCTACAACGACCTCGTCAAGCTGCCGCCGCGGTCGGCCAGTGTGACGATCACGCTACCGTGACGTCCTGGTCCGCGAACGCCTGCGTGACGAGCGCGACAGCCGCGTCGACGCCATGCTCGTGCTTCATCGCACCGGCGATGTCCGCGGCCCGCGCCGCCATCTCAGGTGACGCCAGCACGCGACGGAGCCGACTCGCCAGTGCCGGCGCCGTGACATTGCGGCGCCTGGCCGGCCGGCCCGCGATGCCCAGGCGGCGCAGCTCCCTGCCCCAATGCTCCTGCTCGCTGATGTTGGCGACGACGACCGACGGCTTCCCCGCGCGCATGACCGACTGCGTCGTTCCCGCGCCGCCATGGTGCACGACGGCGTGGCAATGCGGGAAGATGGCGTGGTGCGGGGCTGCGGCGATGTATAGGATGTCGCCGTCGGACTGGAAGCCGCACGCCGCCGCGGAGGGTGCCTGGATAATGGAGCGGCATCCGGCCTGGCGCGCCGCGTCCGTCAGCAGACGCAAGGCTTTCGTCTGTCCCGTCGGGTCGCGCGGCATCCAGCTGCCGAACGTCATGTAGACGGGTGCGTCACCGGCCGCAAGGAATCCGGCCAGGCCGGGCGGGATGTCCCCTTCCATCGCCAGGTTCGGCGTATCGAGGAAACCGCAGACGCGGACGGACTGGGGCCAGTCCGGATGCGCGCGGCAAATCGTGGCACTGACTGCGGCCAGCGTCAGATGGTGCGACAACCAGACCTGCGTGACGACGTCCCGCACCGGCGGCAAGCCGAGCCGGCTGCGCAACCGGTCGGGATAATGCTTCAACGTGCGGTTGAGCAGCGTACGGGTCAGCCACCAGAGCACGCGGTGGATGTATTTGCCGGCGCGAGACCCGGTCAATGGATGGTCGAAGTCGCTGGGGATCGCCGCGTGCGACAGCAAGACGCTGACATACGGCCGTCCCGCCGCCTCCGCCGCGGTCTGTAACGGGTGCATGAAGTAATGGCCGATCAGCACGTCGGACTCGGCGCACAGGCGGCGCGCGGCGTCGAACATGGCGTCTTCGACCGGGTCCAGGCACAACCGCAGGATGGTGGCCATCTGCGTCATCGGATTGCGGATGGCGTACGCCGTCCGGCCGACGGTTTCCTGCTGTTCCGGTGTGAGCACGGGCGACGCCACCACGCTGATCTTCACCCCGTTCGCCGACGTCACGCTTTCGTAAGCACCACTGTCGACACAGGTGATCACGAGGTGCACGTCATTGCCCGCCGCCTGCAGCCCCTCCGCGAGCGCCAGGAAGGGCCGGATATCCCCGTGGCTGCCCCACGTTTGCATGCCGATTTTCATACGCCCAATTGCAAGGATATTAACCTTGCAAATATACAATAAAAGTACGTGGGCGATTATTGGACGACCTTGAATTCGATGCGGCGGTTGCGTGCGCGCCCCTCCGGCGTACGGTTGTCGGCCACAGGCCGATCCGGGCCTTCGCCGGACACGGCGACCATGTCGGGCTTGACGCCGCGTCCGACGACGTACGCCTTGACGGCCTCCGCGCGCGCCTGGCTGAGCGATAAATTGCCCGCGCGCGAACCGGCATTATCCGTATGACCGATGACTTCGACCCGCTTGTCCTTCAGGCGCAACAGCGCCACGCTCATCTGGTCGAGAATGGCCTTGCCGGAATCCGTCAATGTGGCCTGGCCCGATTCGAATTCGATGATGCGGTTGGCGAGTGCCGCATCCAGCATGCCCTGCTCCGAGGCCGCCACGCGCAGGCCGTTGTTGACCGTGTAGCCCGGATCGAGGGCGAGCGCGATGTCGCTGGCGATCTGCGTGCGCTGGGCTTCGCTCGCGACGTCGCCGCGCAGGCTGACGCTCGTGCCGTCGACCTGCAGCTGGCCGCGGCTGATCAGCTTCAGGTTCGGGCCGATCAGCTTGCCGACATGGTCGTTCCAGTTCGCCGGCATCGACACCCGGCCGACCGCGAGCTGGTCCACGATCCGGTCCGCGCCGTACACCGCGCGCAGGCGGGCCAGCAAGGCGGCCTTGCTCGCGTCGTCGGCGACCGTGCCGGACACGACGATGGGTGCCGTGGCCTGGGCCTGGACCTGCGCCTGGGTCTGCGCGCTGACGGGCACGCTTGTGACGGCCAAGCTGGCCGCGTAAAGGATCAATGTCTTCGGCATCACGGCGCGGCTCCGATAAAGGTTTTCAGGAACAGTTCGTGCGCGAGCCGCAGCGGCAACGCCGGCTGCTCGAGGTAGCTGGCCAGCGCACGCACGTCGACGTCCAGGCCGAGCTGCTCGTCGATCCAGGCATTGTCCGCGAGGTGCACCTGCTGGTCGGCGGCGACGATCGGATCGATCAGGGCATGCAGCGTACCGGCCGCCGCCCCGCCGAAGCCGACGACGAGCGCCGGATGCTCGCGCACGCGGGTGACGAACAGCACGAGGTCGAAGCCGCTGCGCCGGATGAACGGCAGTACCAGTTCCAGCCAGAAGGCGGCCGCCGCATAGCGTCGGGAACCTTCACGCGGCAGCGGCAGCACGAGGCTCTTGTGCAGGCTGGCGGGACGGCTGTGCATCACGGGCTGCAGCAGCAGGCCGAGCCCGAGGATCATCCGGTTGACCTCCAGTTCCAGCTGCGCCGTCAGTTCGCCGACGGTGGACAGGGCCAGATAGCTGTCCAGCGCGACGTCGTGTTCGCCCAACGCCACGGGCGCGTCCGCGATCGCCTGCAGGTGGGCGCTCGGGTCGGTGCTGCCCAGTATTTGCGGCGCCATGCCCTCGAGGTAATCCCACAACGGCGCGAACGCGAGCGGGCAGCGCGCGACGAAGCCGGCGGGGTCGGGCAGGTCGACGGTCCGCATCATCAGGAACGGGAAGCGGCGCCCCGAGCGGTCGTGGCTGGCGACGAGGTGGCCGGCCACGGCATGGCGCCGGTCCGGCCCCACGAATGCGAAGCTGGCCGGGGCCATCGCATCGTAATTCAGCTTCCAGCGCGCATCGGACGGCAGCCGCGTCATGACCTGCGCGATCCAGTCGTCCAGCATGCCGATCACGGGCTGGTCGTCGGCCAGCTTCACGAAGTCGCTGTGCGCCGGGATCTTGCCGAAATAGCCGATGCGGCTCACGGCGGGCGCGCGCTGGGCGGCCCGGTTCGGGGCGCGGTTCACTGCGCCGCTCCTGCAAGCGTCGGGCCGGTGCCGCTGGCGCCGACCGCACCTGCGCGGCCGACGATGGCGTCGGGCAGGCGCAGGCCGCGGAAGCCCTGGCCGGCCTGGGCGTTCCCGGCGGACATGTCCGTGCTGCTGACGCGCTTCAGGTTGACGGCCACCGAGACGTTGCCTGCATTCCAGCGCAGTTCGTGCGTACCCGCATCGAGGCGCTTCTTGGCCGCCGCCTCGATCATCTTCTGCAGCCCGAACTCGCCCGCCTCGTTGAACAGTTCGACCGTGCGGCCGTCGAACGTCACGGCGCTGATCTTCGCACCGCTGCTGCCCTGCGGGCCGGGATGCACCATGTTGACCCAGGCCGGCGGCGTGTTCCGGTAGCGCAGTTGCTGGCCGTCGATCTCGATCGTGTATTCGGTGACGCCGGGCGCGGTCAGCGGCAGCAGCTGGAATACGGTCTGCGGGCCGCCGCCGGCCGCCACGCCATTGGCCGATAACGGCGCCACCCAGCCGGGGAAGCCACTGACCGCCTGCGGCGCCAGCGTGATGCCGATGTCGGCCCAGGTGCGGCTGCTGAGAACGTCGCCGCGGCGCACGACCAGCGGCCCCATCGTCGTGCCCACGAATTTGGCGACGACGCCGTCCGGACCGAACACCTGGCCGATCTCGGCCGGCGTGGCCTGGATCTGGGCCGACGGCGCGAACGGATACTTGGCCGCCAGCGTCTTCTGGAACGGCTCGACGACCTGGGCCTGCCACGTCTTGTTGATCTCCGATTCCGAGGGCAGCACGATCATCGCGAACGTCTGCACGAGCGGCCGCACGAGAAGCGGGCGCAGCATCTGCTTCTGGGTATCCGTCATCCCCGTCAGCATCTGTTCGTCGACGTACTTCAGTGCTTCGGCCAGCTCGGAACCAGTGCCCTCCAGCGTCTGCTGCATCAGCTGCCTGGCGCCGGGGCCGGGATCGCCCTGGTTCTTCAACTGGTTCAGGCGGCTGCGCAGCTTCGACAACGCATCGAGGTAGCCGGTCATCAGCGACGCATCTTTTTCCTTGACGCCGACCAGGCGCGCGACGCCGGCGAATTCGCGGCCGACCGGGCCGGCCGCCTGCACGCCCCCTACCGGCAGCGGGCCCATCGCATCGGCCACCTGGCGCGCCTCGCTCGGTGCCTGCCGCAGCACCACTTCGCGGAACCAGCCTGCGAGCCCCCGCTTGAGCTTGACGGTGTCGACGCGGGCCTGCGTGGGGTCGTCCCAGGACGTCTGTTCGTGGACAGTCTTGAGCACTTTCGCCAAGGGCGACGTCAACGGATCGCCGAGGCGGTTCATCGCCTGCACGCTGGCGTCGAAACCATTGAGGTCGGCGATCGTCACGCCCTGCACGAACTTGCTCCATTCGCGCGCATAGTCGGTCTTGTACATCTCGACGAGGGCTTTCTGGATCTGCTCCGGGCTGCCCTCCAGCGTGAGATCGTCCTTGGCGACGCTTTTCAATACCCAGTCGCTGCTCTGCAGTTCGCGGATCGACGCTTCGCGGATCGCGCCCTGCACGAATTTTTCCCACGCGTCGCGGGTGTACGCGCCGCTGACGGCGTAACTGCCGACGACCAGCGCCTGGTCCTGTTCGCCGACGATGCGGGCCACCGTCACGCCCGGGAACCGCGTCGACGCGCGGGTGCGGATATCGGCATACACGCGCTCGCGCGCGGGCGTGCCGCGCACGACGCGGCGCAGGTTCTCGCGAGCGGTGTCGAGCAGGCTGAGCTTGGGTGTGATCTGGGGCCACGCCTGGTCGTCGATATGGGCCAGCACGAAGGTCAACTGGCGCTCGGCGCTGCGGATCATCTGCTCGCGCGGCATAGTGCCCCGGTTCGCTTCGAGCCAGCCGCGCCAGAAGCGCGTCAGCTGGTCGTTCAGATGACCGGGTTCGGCATGGCTCTTGTCCGCCAGCATCAGGTAAGTCTTGAGTGCGTTATAGGCGTCGCCGACGTTCGTGGCCGATACGTCCTGGTAGGGCTGGCCGGGTTTGGCGGCCGGCGTCGCCCGCACGTTCGGGTCGAGCTGCGAGGCGTTCGCGTTCATCTCCGTCAACAGGTTCTCCAGCGCCCCCGCCACCGGCTGCACCATGACTTCGCGCACGCCGGCGAAATACTCGTCGCGCAGCTTGCGCTCCAGCGCCTCGCCCTGGTACAGGCCGAACGCCAGCGCCCACGGACGGTCCTGGCGATACTTGTCGAGCTGCTCGATACGGTCCTGCAGGATGTCGAGCCCTTCCAGCCGCGATTGCAGATCGGTCCGGCCGGCCTGCAGCTTCATGACCTTGTCCAGGTCGGCCCTGACGTTCGCGACCAGCTGCCGGTTCCCCATGTACGACCAGCTCCAGCCGCCCAGCGCACAGCCGAGCAGCAGGGTGGCGGCGAAGAACGCGCCGATCTTCACGCGTGTGGCGGCCGGGCTCGTATAGCGCTTGACCAGGTCGCGGTCGGCGAAGATCACCTTGCGGAACAGCTGCAGCAGGAAAAAGCCCGACTGCTCCGCGCCAGGCGCGGCGTCGTCGCCCGCTTTCTCGCCCAACGGGCGCAGCTGCAGGTCGAACCGTCCCGCGACGCGCCGTGCCGACTGGTTCTCCACGCTGCCCTCCTGCAGGGCGCTCGTGAAATAAAAGCCGCGGAACACGGGTTTGAACTGCCACGTGTTTTCCTCGAACAGCGTAGCGAGGAAGGCCCGCAACTGGGGCTTGAGCGCGGCAAATTCGAGCGGGAACGTAAACACGCCAGGGCGCAGCGCGGTGCTGCGGTTGCCCGCCATGCTGGCCACGCTCATCTCCTTGAGGCCGTCGTGCAATTCATCGAAATGCTGGTCGAAGAATGCCAGCACGTCCTGCGGCGTGCTGCGCCGGTTGTAGCGCAGGGTCGCGCCCCAGACGCGCTCGCGCTCGGTCAGTTCGCAGCCGTGGAAAAAATCGGCAAAGCCGGCGATCAGGTCGGCCTTCGTGAAGATCACGTACACGGGCGCGTGGACGCCCAGCCTTTCGGTCAGTTCCTGCACGCGCGTGCGCAGGCTCTTGGCCAGTTCGATCGAGGTCTCGGGACTCCCGCCAGCCAGCTCGGCAACGCTGACGGCGATCAGGATGCCGTTGATCGGCGCACGGGACCGGTATTTGCGCAGCAGGTCGAGGAAGCTGAACCACTCGGCGCGGTCCGCCTCGAATACGGAATAGCGCCCGGCCGTGTCGAGCAGGATGCCATCAGTCGTGAAGAACCAGTCGCAGTTGCGCGTGCCCCCGACGCCCTGCACCGCCTTGCTGCCGGGGATCGGGAACGTCAGCCCGGAATGCTTGATCGCGCTGCTCTTGCCGGCCGCGGGGTTCCCGATGATCATGTACCAAGGCAACTCGTACAGCGCCGCGGCGCCGCGCGTCAGGCCCAGCTTGGAAGTCTTGATCGTGTTGATGGCTTCCAGCATGCCCTTGCGCAGCACGGCCGCGTCGTTGCGCGCCGCCTGGGCCTTGCCGTCGGTCTCCGCGCCGGTCAGGATCGCTTCGCCCAGCCGGCTGGCCGCGCGCTTGCGCAGCCAGGCCCGGATGAGCCAGGCGATCCCTCCCGCACACAGGAGGAGCAGGCCCAGCAGTGCGGCCCAGATGAGGGCCACGTCGAGGGAATCCGCGCCCAGCAGCACGAGTGCTGCAAGCACGCCGATGCCGATCACGGCCAAAACGCGTCTGTCGGTGAGGAACTGCCAGAGTCGGGCCATCATGTTCGTTCGGAAGGTTGGTGAATACCATCGGCAATACTGGCACTATTTCCTTGTCGAAAATTTGAGGTGAGACAACGCTCCGGGAACCATCCGCCATCAGCGCCGCATCACCCCGCGCATCCGCAACTCCGCATGGCCGAAGTCCATCATCGTCCAGCGCCCACCCCAGGTCAGGCCCAGCGATTCGGCGACCTCGCCGTAGAGCTGATAGCCACGCATGGCCCAGGGGTCTTTTTCCGAGATCACGAGTTTGCCGTCCCGCCAGAACGCACAGTCCGCCGCCAGCCCATACTGGTGCCAGCTCTGGAATGCACGTGCGTTCGTCACCTGTGAACCCATGCCGGCCAGCATGTCCTGACGGGCCGGACTGCGATACCCCTCCAGCAAGGCCATCTCGTAACCGTATTTCTCCTTCATGATCTTGAACACCAACAGCAGGCGCTGGCTGAACTCCGGCCGCAGCAGCCCCCAGTTGCGACTGGCGTCCACCAGCATCGGACGCACCAGTTCCACTTCGCGCGTGCCGAACGCGAGCGGCGGCAATGCAGCCGGCGGCACCAGCTGCTCGCCCTTCAGCAACGCGGCCACCTGGGCATCGACGACGGTGTCGGTGGGCTCGTAGTCGGGCAGCATGTCGGGCCGGCGCATCAGCAACGCGAGCAGCGTCGGAATCAGCACGAGCGGCACGCCGACGGCGAACCACGCCCAGTGCCGCCGCAGCAGCCTGCGGCCGTCGTAACACACGCCGCGCGCGCCCGACCAGGACGCCCGCAGCGTGGCATTACCGCTGCGCTGCCAGCCCCCGACGCGCCATTGGAAGCGGCGTTGCAGCATGCCAAGCACCTGCAGCACCGAGGCCCGTCCGCCCGGGAACAGGGCGAGCCAAATGACGCTGCAAGCCAGGCAAAAGTACAAGAATGCGAGGAAGATCAGCATCGGCTTCTCCCGTTTGTTTCTAATTGGAATTAGTTTTCCAATCTTAGGAGTAATGCGGTGCGCCCTACAGATGAAAATCAACCCGGCTCCAGACGTCCCAACCTGATGTCGTCGTCGCGCCGGGCGACCAGCGAAATCAATATCCTTGCCATGCTCGACGGCCAGGCACCCGGGCGCCGGCTCCGCGCCCTGCCGGCCATCGTCTGGTACGGCGCCGCCGGTGTGCTGGCGTGCTCCCTGCTCGTCGTCATCGCGTGGCTCGTCCGCGGCGCGACGCCGGCGCGCGACAGCACGCCCGTCGACGTGCCAGGCACGCGCGCCACGCTGGCTGCGGACAGTCCGGTGTCCATGCCGGCGCCCACTACGTACGCGACACCTGAGGCAGCCGTCCCAGCGCGCGGCGCCGTCATCATCGATCTGCCCCAGCCTGCCACCGCCATCGCAGCGTCCGACGTGGCCGGACGTGCCCCGGCCAGTACGACGGCGCACCATCCGTCTGCCCCGTCGCGCCATCCGGTCACGCGTCCCGCCACGCCGGCCGTTCCTCATGCACGGCCGCATCCTGAGTCCCGGACGACCGCATCCCGGGAGCTGGCCCATGCGGACCCGGGGCCGCCGCGCCAGAAGCGGACCGCGAGCGCCTCCAGGACGACGCCGTCGACGGCCGGGGTCGATACGGACGTCGCCCTGATCTCGGCCATCCTCCAGCACACCGGCACCCGTAAGGAGGCGGCCGATGGCGCGGGAACCGCGGCGTGCGCCGACAAGCCGTGTGGCCCACGCATGCCACCTCGACAATAGAGCCGCCTGCGCGGAAAACCACGCCGCGGGCTGTAACGACAGCAAAACTGCTGGGCCATCGTCGCCGGCACCGTTATACTGTACAAAAGTACAGTTGGCGCGGTATGACGATGATCAGAGTCCTGGAAAACGAGTTTTATTATCTGGATAATTTCCAGCGCGTGCTGGACTGGATCGCCGAGCGCTACCCCGACCTCCTCATCGACGAGGAACACGCGTTCATCGCCGCCTTCCCGCAGTTGCCGCAACCGGCCCGCGCCCTGTTCGTGCGGATGGTGATGCGCAAGGGCACCCTGTTCCGGGCCAGCAAGCTCAACTACGCGGAGATCGGCTGCCCGCGCGCAGCGGCGGAGGCGCTGCTGCCCAGCGGCTGGATCGAGTCCGATCCGGTCCTGGCGCTCGATGAGTTATTCGACCTGCTGTCCAAGCCGGAACTGGCCGAGGCGTTCCGCCTGACGGGCGCGCAGAAGAGCGCGCGCAAGGCCGACCAGCTCGAAGCGCTGCGCGCAGATCCCGCGCACGAGGTAGGGCGCCCGTTCTCGCATTGGCACCGGCGTTGCGACGACCTCACATTGCGCCTGCTCGTGCAACCGCTGTGCGACCGCCTGCGCCTCATCTTCTTCGGCAACCTCTCGCAGGACTGGACGGAGTTCGTGCTGTCCGACCTCGGTCTGTTCCGCTACGAGCGCGTCGAATTCTCGCCGGCGTCGCGCGGCTTCCGGGCCCGCCACGACATCGACCACTACCTGCAGCTGCACGCGTGCAAGGAACGCTACTACGCGGGCGAGGCGGCGCTGGACGTGCTGGCCGACCTGCCCCGCCATGCGTTCGGCAACGACTGGCTCGACAGCCGGCGCGAACGTCTGCTGTTCCAGCTCGGCCAACTGCTCGAAAAAGAGCGGGACTGGGACAATGCGTATGCCGTGTACGCGGATTGCCGCTATCCGGGTGCGCGCGGCCGTGCGATCCGCGTGCTGGAAAAGCACGAGAAATTCGACGCAGCCTTTGCGTTGTTCGAGACGGCCCAGCAAGCCCCGGAAAGCGAGGCGGAGCGCCAGCACCTGCTGCGCCTGGGCCCGCGCCTGGCACGCAAGCTGGGCCACCCGAAGGG